>NZ_JBHIRW010000003.1:52395-112310 GCF_042197445.1 Bartonella sp. AA1HLJMS
AAAAATGAGGCTTTTATGTATAAGAATTTTAAGCGGGGTGTATGTATTGTGGTTTTAGCGGTTTCCTTGACAGCATGTGGGGGGCGTTTAGAAAAAAATATTGCAACGACAACATTACATGACGGATCAATGAGTTGTGCCGATATTCAACGGGAGTTTTTTGCTAATAAACGTCAGATTAATGATACAATTGCAGAGCGTTCTAAAGCAAGAAATAAAAATGTGGCTTTAGCAGCGGCAAGTGTTGTATTTGTACCTGCTTTGTTTTTTATGGATACTAAATCCAGTGAAAGTAATGAAATTTCGGCTTTAAATAATCGTAATGCTGTTTTAAGTGATCTTGCACGTATGAAACGTTGTAAAATAGTACAGTAATTTTTCTTATTTATCATATGTAATTTCATTTTTTGGTCTTTAAGGAATATACCTTAAAGACCAAAATTTATTTTAAAAGTAAATTGTATGATATAAATATTATGATGATGTTTTAAAGTAGGGTTTTCTTTTTGGATAAAGGATTTATCTTCTGCATCATATTATCGCATAATATATATTATGGAACTTTATAGAAAAGTAAAGCTTTAAAATGAGCTACTTAAGTTAGCTAAGATCGAAAATCGAGCCTGTTATTCTGGCTCGAAAATTTCAATTACAATGTTTTTTTATTTTTTACTCTTTTAAAAAAAATAATTACAATTTGTAGTACTATAAAAGCTAAAAACAATATTCCATGAAATAATGGTACAAATGGCTGATAAATAAAATCGGAATAATATATTGTTATTGCTTCAATCAACGCTGCAATACACCACACAATGATACCCCATAGTGAATACATCCAAAGTCCAACTAAGGCAATAGGATAGAGAATAGCCAATATAGCTGATGCAAATTGCCACTGCCAAGGCATAAGATCAAAACGCCATAGAATACCTGGAAAAACCCCAACAAGGCGTATCCAATAACAAATACCTAGAACTAAGCAAATAAATGCTAAAAACCGTAAGTAACAGTTATAGATTAAATTGATTTTTGAAATCTGTTTGTGAGAATTATTTTTCACAATAATAACTCTTGTTCAACAGGTTGGAAGTAAGAATCTACCATTTCATCTGTCACATTTGAAAGTTTATCTGGTTGCCATTGAGGTCTTTTATCCTTATCGATTAACATAGCACGTATACCTTCATAAAAATCATGTGAATGAATCATATGATACGCTATGCGGTTTTCAATTTTCATACAATCTTCCAACGTTTGAGATGAACTTTGTTTCATTTGTTTCCAGATAACTTTTAAACTTGTCGGAGAACGTGACTGCAAAATATCATAACATTCTTTAGCAAATAAAACATCTGCATTGCTTTTTTTATGTAGCAACTCGAGACATTCTTCTAAGGTATGGGCACTAAAACAAGTGTTAATAATACAACGTATTTCATGACTTGTTTCATAGTCTTTTGTAATTGCTCGCTCGTTTAAAGCTAAAGTAGGATCTCCTTGCTCAATAACAGCTTTTCTAATCATATCGAATTCAGTTTCAGCAACGGCGTGTGTTGCTAATCCTAAATTTAAGCAATCTCCCCACTTTATACGTGCACCCGTTAATGCAAGATAGATACCAAAATGATTGGGAAGAGATGGTAAGAAAAAACTTGCACCTACATCTGGGAAAAATCCAATCGCACCTTCTGGCATAGCAAAAACTGTATTTTCTGTAACAATTCGATGCGAGCCATAGAGAGAAATACCTACCCCTCCTCCCATCCAAATACCGTTTAAGAAAGAAATATAGGGCTTTGAAAAATGTTTGATATAAGCATTTAAACTATATTCATTTCTAAAGTATTGACAAGCAGCAGCACTTTTCCCCATATGATAGATTTCTACAACATCTCCACCAGCACAAAAAGCACGCCCTTCCCCTTCAATTAAGACACAAGAAACATTATCATCTGTTTCCCATGTTCTGAGAGCTTTTTTTAAAGCTGAAACCATTCGTTGATTAAGAGCGTTTAATGCTGAAGGACGTGTGAGCTTTATAATACCAGCACGCCCTTCTTTCGTAAAAGAAATATCATCATCTGCTCCAAAATTAATTTGCATCTCACACCCTTCTTAAAACAATTATTTCATTGTTTTTTTATACTTTTTGCCCCAAGTTTAGGAAATATTTGCATGATTGCGCCAATACAATATATATAAATTCCTGTTACCGAAATTCCTATTTTAACCCAATAGGGAGCCTCTAGTTGATAAAAGAAGGCAGAAACACCAAAAAAACACCATAAGAGAAAAATGGGAAAATTAATTCTACGTAAACGAAGGACTCTTACTGGATGAATAAAATAAATTGGCAAAAAAGATATAATCGCCGATAGAACAATAATAATAAAAGTAATCCACTCTCCTGGTCTGACGACAAAAAGCGTAAAAATCATCATATTCCAAACAACAGGAAATCCTTTAAAAAAGTTTTCTTTAGTTTTCATACTAGTATCTGCATAATAAATAGCAGATGAAATAACAATAATTGCACTCAATGAAAATGATAACCCTACCCCCATGAAACCACTTTGATAGAGTGCAAAGGCAGGAATTAAGACATAAGTCACGTAATCAATAATATTATCTAACAGCTCTCCAGACCATGTTGGAAGAACGTATTTAACATCAAGTTTGCGTGCAATTGGTCCATCTATACCATCAACGAGAAGAGCAAGCCCAAGCCAACAGAACATAGCTGTCCATTCTTTTTGAGAGGCTGATATAAGAGAAAGAAACGCTAAAAATGATCCCGAAGCTGTTAGTAAATGAACGGAAAAGGCCTTTGCTTGTGGCATTGTTACTTTTTTATGGCGTAATAATTTAGCATTTGTTTTGATTTTCTTTGTTAATTTACGTTTCAAGGTTTTCTTATCCTCGTTTTTAAAGTCTTCAACCATCTATCAATACGCCATTTTTTAACGATGATATAACTCAGCATTTAAAAAAATCATAAAAAGGTTACTTTTTTATATCGCATTATTTATTACATACTATAATAATAGAAGAGCTTCATATAATAAAAAGAGAGAGATCATTTGGAAATGTTAAAATATTTTCTCAATGAATAAAGGTTCAAATCGTTGTGATATTTGAAAAGGAAGAGTATAAAGATACTGCTGTTATTGGTGCAGGTCCTGTCGGAATGTTAGCCGCGCTGAGTCTTGCACAGAAGGGGCTTTCTGTTTTTCTTGTTGGGCCCCCTGCTCATACAGATGAGTTACGGACAACGGCTCTTATGATGCCCGCGATACGCACGCTTCAAAAACTCAATATTTGGGATAATCTTCAAAAACATGCAGCTGCTTTATCGTCCATGAGAATTATAGATATAACTTCTAGAATTGTGCATGCTCCTACGGTGCATTTTTCTTCTACTGAAATTGGCGAAAAAGCTTTTGGCTATAATATACCTAATGTAAAATTGAACAGTGCTTTAGTCGACGCTGTTACACATACACCCAATATTACAAGATTTGTTTCTGCAGCCAAATCTGTTCATCACACAAAAAACCATGTATGCATTACTCTTGCTGATCATAGAATTATTCAAGCACCACTTGTTGTTGCAGCTGATGGACGTCACTCTCTTACACGTGCCGCAGCAGGGATAAGTGTCAAACAGTGGAATTATCCACAAAAAGCACTTGTTCTCAACTTTTCTCATGAGTTTTCTCATCAAAATACATCAACTGAATTTCATACAGAACACGGTCCATTTACACAGATTCCACTACCAGGACGAAGATCTAGTCTTGTATGGGTTGTTCATCCTTCCCGCGCTGAGGAATTATTAAATATAGAACCAAAAACAATTGCAAAAATGATCGAAAACCAAATGCAATCAATGCTTGGAAAGCTAAGCTTAGAAACATCAATTCAAGCATGGCCGCTTTTCGGACTTCTTTCTCATCATTTTGCTGCTAATCGAACAATTTTAGTGGGTGAAGCCGCTCATGTTTTTCCCCCTATTGGGGCACAGGGATTGAATTTAGGATTCCGTGATGTCCAAACTTTAATTGATATTTTACCCAATAAAATATCCAATTCTAACTCTGAAATGATTGTTGCACATTATAACAAATGCCGCAAACCAGATATATTAATCCGAAGTGGAGCTGTTCATGCGCTGAACTCTGCTCTACTTTCTCATATGTTGCCTGTTCATATCATACGAAGCATTGGGCTTGGTTTGTTGCATAGTTTCCCACCATTACGTAATTTATTTATGCGCGAAGGAATGTATCCCGGTTATGGATTTAAGGAAATTATGCAAATATTTCCAACAAAATCATCAAAACAGCTCTACTAAGCAATAATGGATAATAACGTAAAATAATAAATTGCATTTTGCAATCATATCTATTACTGATATAAAAAATATTTTTGTTCTTTATAAGAAGTAACAAATTATATTAAAATAATTAATTATATTTATTTGATTTATTTATAATAATAACATGTGTAATTAATATAACTGTAAATTATTTTTTATTAAAAATTATTATATATATTTAGTATGTTGATATGAAATAAGAGAAAACTGAATTATATACTACAAATTAAATTATAAAGATATCTTCTAAATCATAGCTGTTAAATTTAGAAATATAAATAAAATGAAAAATAATACCGTTTTGAAAAAGTTATTTTATAAAATTAATTTTAATAAGAAAATAAATAATAAAAAAACAGTTTTATTTAATCAATATATTTTTAAAAATTTTTATTGTTAAGTATAATATTAAAAATAAAATCATCTTTGGAACCTGTTAGTAACACAGAGGTTAATGAAGTGTTGTTTCAACAAATGGTAACAAGATGACACTAAATAATTTTTTGAAATTAAGTACTTTTTTTATAATGATTGCATGTGTCTCGTTGATAGTCACGACTTCAATAAGTGAAGTTTTTCACCTTCCTTATTGTCAAACCTTTACCTATAGCTCTACTCAAAAGGTCACTAAAATAGGTCAGAACTCATTTACTGCTTCACAAGTTAAAAATTGTCTTATGCAAAATGGTTTTGGGAATATTAAACGATTGCGCTTAGATGACAATGGTATCTGGCGTGCTTTAGTAAAATTTAAAAAGTCCCTTTTTTTCGTATCCGTTGACTATTCAGGAACAGTTAGCATTCAAAATGAAAGAAAAGAATATGATTGATTTAAAAACTTACAGCAACGTTTCTTTTCACAGCTGTAAGAAAAAAAAATTAAAAAAGTGCTACCATTCTATTAAAGAATTTGCTTTCATTGGCGGTTTAAATGGTAGCATATCAGGAGCTATCGCGGCAACTCTTGCAGCTTATGGTTATATTGCTCTTCCAGGATTTGGTCCAGTTATCGCAATGGGTATAGGAGTAGCACTTTCTGCCGGAATAATAATAGGAGCACTGATAGGATCAGGAATGGGAGGGAGTGTCGGTATATGCTGTATTTTATTGGGAAATTTATATGAATCATAATAATTTTTTCTCTTATAAATTTCATAATGAATAGAAATTTCTCGTCATTTTTTCTATGAAAAACAATTAAATCATCAACAAATTATATGTTCTTTTTTTGATGAAACGATTATCATATTATAAATGAAATAACATCTAACTTACTAAAATTCCTTATTTAATTTCTTATTATACCTCAAAAAGTAGATTTTTTAAAAGCATCTCTTGAAGAAATGTAAGCGAGATATAATTATCCATCCATAAAAGCTGTATTTTTTATAGATCAAGAAATAAAAGTTATGTTCAGAAATATATATAAACACACTTTAATTTATTTGCTCTTTCTAATAACAGAATATTTCTATGTAAATTATTTTTCTTAAATTTAAATTTAAGACATTTATATAATATATCATTAATATAGATTGTTATTTATAGATATAATATATTAAAGTATAAGATAAAGGTATTTCATGAAAAAAATATTATTATCATTATTGTTTTTTATGGCATTTTTAATTCATAAAAATTCTGCATTAGCACTATCAAAACAAGTAAATATTTATAAATTAGAAGATAACAATTCCAAAAAGGCTATTGGTAGCATTAAAATTGAAGAAAACATACACGGTTTGATTTTCATCCCTAATTTATCTACTTTATCAGAAGGGATACATGGTTTTCATGTACATGTAAATCCTTCATGTGATACAAAAGATGGTATAATTGGTGGAAGCGCAGGTGGACATTATGATCCGGAACATACCGGAAAACATTTAGGACCTTATAATGTCAATGGTCATCTTGGTGATTTACCAGCACTTTATGTTGATAAGCAGGGATATGCCATAATGAGCGTTCTTGCTCCACGATTAAAAAAAATCTCTGAAATTAAAGGGCGCTCTTTAGTCATTCATTTAGGGGCTGATAATCAATCAGATAAACCATTACCGCTTGGCGGAGGTGGTGCACGTTTAGCGTGCGGTATTATTGAAAAATAAAGAGTGTATTGTGGCAGACTGCGACAGTACACACTCCCTTTACCATAAGGTGTGAGAGAAATTTATTTTTTAAATCTATTTCAAGAAATTGAGTAAACTGTGTGAATATTTTATAAAATTAATGTTTTTTTGAATGTTTAGTTCGGATAACAAAAAGCTTAATAATCATCAAAACGAACAGCAATGGAAATTAAAGAAATAGTAGTGTAAATTCTCCGTAAGAAGACTTCAATATGAGGAAGTAATATTTTCCATGCTTGATGTAAAAAAGCAAAAAAGTCGAATTTCACTCTCTATAATAAAAAATTTATAATAAATTATAATCATTAAGTCTAGTATCTAATGGAATCACGCTCAATGCACAAAATATAACAGGTCTAAAACAGAATTTTTACTCTTCCCCTACTCAACCCTACTCATGAGGTACGTGAGAAAAATTTTAATTGATACAATATCAATATAATAAGTCAAACAAAATAATTAGAGTAATTTTTCATCACTCTGAAAAAAGGCTTTTAAATAATAGAGTCTTTTTAAAAATACTCCTCATAGATACATACGATCCCAATCTAGTGGACGCATCTCACCAGTTTGATAAAATTGACGAATGAGCTTAATATAATCGAGAAAATCTTTGTTTTCCTCCACTAATCTATTAGCAGTATCCCAATCAATATCACTACGTTCTTTGGCAGGAATTAAGATTTCACTCTCGGAAGAGTTTTCCTTATTAAGTCTTATAAATCCAATTCCATGCAAACTTGAAAGCATCCGAAGCTCTTTTAATGTATCAACTCCTTCAATTTCACTAGCAACTAAATAACTCAAATTAGCCCATGAAGAATTACTAACTGTTTGAAAAAATGCTTTTCGTAAATTTGAACGATTGATGAGAATTTTTACTTCAAAAGACCAAAGCTTTGTCTTTTTATCAAAATATTGCAAAACACAGTCTTTGATTTCACGATTCCATTCCTTGCTTAAATCTTGCATCCCTACGAGATCTGGATAAAGCCATTTATTTCCGCCTGCACCATGTTTATTACGAGAACATTTCTCATTAATGCGCTTGCTATAAACTGCAAGCTCTGACCATAAAAATTTAGATAATAATGGATAAAGATCATGCTCTTTAACAGAGCCATCTTCTGTTCTACTCTTTGCATTGTCCTCTATTGTATCAATTTCAGCACTATCTGTTTGTTCAGTAAAATAATATTGTCGCGGTCGTCCTTCAGTGGTTTTAATTTCTGAATAACGCTTTTGTAACTGAGGGCGTTTTGCCCCTATTTCAGCAACAATTTGCTGAATAAGAGCTGCATCACTATTAAGGGGAGTGATTATTGCCGTTGAATTCTTTTGTTTTTGACGGCATTTTTCTGGGTAATTTTCAAATATCCATTGAGCAATTTCTCGAGCTGTAAACTTTTTTGTCGGGTTTTTCTTTAAAAAATTAAAAACAGTGTTTGTTAAATTTAAAGTCATATGAAAAACTCCCCCTTTTATCCTCTGGGTATTTCATTATATTCAGGCGTTTTAAATGAAAGAACAATAAACTGTTTAAGTTTTTTAAAAAAAGAACATTTATCAAATTACTCAATAAAATTAAAATATTTTTTTTAATTTATAACTATAACTCAAAGATCTTTTCACATAACGAAAATAAGATTGTACTTTTATAAAAAATTGTAAATGTGCTACAAATCCCCATACAAAAGCATAATCTTGTATAACTTTTCTATACATTTTTCTTTTAACGTCGTTAGAAAAAAGTTAAAATAATTATTCAAACATTTGATTAAACCTCACACCCGTCAATTAAAAAACTTAAGTGTTTTATTTTTGAAGCAAAAAGTTATAAGCTCTCAAGTATAGATTCTGAAATGGTAAACTCTGCACACAAACCTTCAAAACTACTATTTGCTTTAATAGCATCATGGGGAATAAGAACATAATACCATTTTTTATCGCCATAAGTTGCCGCATAGCGCGTTGCATGACAACACCATTGAACTGCAGCTTCTCTCTTTTTTAAAACAATAGGATTTTGCATTTCAGAGGCTTTTTTAGGCTCACAAAGATATTTGGCATCCTTCGTTTCTACAACAAAGTCTGGTTCATAGATTGATCCTTTATCATATTCTATTCTGAAAAAACCTCGAGCGGGTTTCATCCATTTCAATACTTTTGCATCATCCTCTAATATTTGGGCAAATCGTAATTCCCCTTCTACTGAATCAAACTTTTGTAAAGGATAACAGCATTTTCTAAAGCCGCTGAATACAAGTTTTTTAACATCGCTTTTAATGGCAGGAATATTACGAAAATCAAGAGGAGACGTCCCTTGCGGCAACACATAATGGATAGGTTGTAAAATTGTAAAACCTCGTGTAACTTTAACCGCATAATCTTTTTGCGTTTCCCATTGATGTTCTCTTAATTGCGCAACAATAAAACTAGTAAGCTTGTGCTGATAGTGAATTAATACGTTCTCAACAGCTGTATCATTGGGTAAATAAGATCGGAAATGTTCTACTATCTGACTAGCTAATTTTCGTAATAAGAGCGTATGGTTATCATAATCGACAAAGTCATTATCAATCAAACCACGAATGATGTAGTTTTCAAGATAAGGCTCTTTGACATATTCATTCTTAGATGTGAGAAAAATGCTTTTATGGGTACGCAATTCTCGAATTAAAAGTTCTTTACTAACAGGTTGAAAATTTAAGTTTTCTAAATTTTCCAAATCAAAATCATAAAAACCATAAGTAACATCACGCGAAGGAATGAGTATAATATTTGGAATATCTATTATTAGTTCTGTTAATTGTTTTGTCAGAATTGTCACCACTTTTGATACAAGAGACTTTTGTGATGAAGGCTTAATATTCATAACTTTATTAGCAATTTTTTCTTGTATCTGTGCAGAACAAAGCATTTGAGAACTTGGCAATTTATCATTCTCTTTGATAAGATCCCACGCGATCGCTGCAATATCTTGCTCTTCAGGCGTTAATGTAGGGGAATCTGTATGACGTAATATGATACCTTGTAAATCAGAAGATGCTCCATTTATATCGGAATTACGTATTACCATCGTTTGTATCAATAAAGCTTCTACTTGACTTGGAACTGTCACTATATCGGTCTTTTCAAAGGGGATATTCCCTCCTGTTCCAATCTCAATATGCTTTTTTATAATTGAGTTTGGATCGTTTGCACGATCAATAATATCTTGAAAACGATCATGCGCAATAATTGTTAAACGATCAATAGCTTCCACGCCTGTTCTATACCCATAAGGCAAACGCAATCCACGCCCAATTGTTTGCTCTGTTAAAATTTCTGAAGCCGATGCACGCAACGGTACAATAGTATAGAGATTCGTAACATCCCACCCCTCCTTTAATTTATTAACGTGAATAACAATTTCTGTTGGGTCATGAGAATCTTCAATTGCAATCAGCTTTTGAATATTTTGATCTTCTTCTATATTCGACTGTTTTGTATGAATCTCTATAACTTTTCCCTTATAAGCTCCTGCAAAAAAATCATCTGTTTCCAATAAATCACGCAATTTCTGTGCATGATTTGTATCTTGAGCGACAACTAAAATAAAAGGCTTAACAAACTTTTTGTTATAATCTTTGGCATAGGCAATTAAATCTGCTTTCACGTTTTCATGGGCATGAATTGCATCTTGTAATTTGATATGTTCTAATTGTTCAGATGTATAATTTTGAGGTTGAAAATCTTTACGTGTAGCAACAGCAGGCTCTTTTACAAAACCATCTCTCATAGCCTCTGCAAGTGAATAACTATAGACAACATTTTTAAAATCTACGGGTTTTGCACCTATTGTTTTTGGTGTCGCTGTAAGCTCTATTCCTAAAACAGGTTTTAACTCATTAATTGCTGCCGCACCAGCAGAAGCTCGATAACGATGTGCTTCATCCATTAACAAAACTAAATCAGGAAGATTTGCGAGATAATCAAAATAACTTTCACCAATCGTTTCTTGTAAGCGTTTAATTCGCGGAATACTAGATTTTAGTGCGCCTTTTTTATTATCCGTTGTATTAATTTTAGAAATATTAAAAATATTGATAAAGGCCGTATCTCTATTCTCAAACAAACGCTTTTGTCCTTGAATATGGTGTTCATCAACGCGAATACCTTTACCACTTTCATAATCTTCACCTGTAATAATAACGGGTCTATTGGCAATAAATTCACTCATTCCACTGAAAACATACTTCGGACTTTGGGGACTAAAATCCTGTTTTAACTTTTCATAAATAGTCAAATTTGGCGCTAAAACAAAAAAATGGCGACTACGACCTGTTAAATAAAGATAGCTGATAAAAGCCCCCATAAGTCGCGTTTTCCCAACACCCGTTGCTAAGGCAAAACAAAAAGAGGGAAAGTTTCGTTCAAAATCTTGTACAGAAGGATAAAGATTTTTTATCACTTCTAACTCTGCAACCAAATCAGCATTTTTAGAAAGCTCTATATTTTCTAAGATTTTTACCAAAATATTTAAAGATTCACGTTGAGGATCACGTAACGATAAGCGAGCAGAAATCCTTTTTTCAACAGTGTTCATGAAAAACTCCGCTTTTTATATACTATTCAAATAAATCTAATTCTGCTTGCGTAATAATATCTTTATTTTTGTTGTTTTCTTTTACCACAATCACTGGTTCAAGATTGGCTACATTTAAACTGTAATCGTCCCTTCCCCATTCGCATTTTTCTAATATTGCACGGGGGATTTTAGTGAGTGTTAGATTTTCAAAGAATGCTGATTTTGTATCAAAGGCTGTACCACAAACCAGCAACGTGCGATGAGAGCCTACCTCTTCACTCATTATACGGAGTTGTTCATGGGTCATAGCGCTTGTTGTGACATAAATATAATCTGTTTCGGTTGAATACCCTTGCATCCAATAATGATTTTCATCAGGTGCGTAGGTAAATCCCATATGTTTGCACATGGCTTCTGATAGCATGGCAGCATTATATTCGCGACTAATAATCCATTGTCCCCATGGATCTTTTTGCAACAAGGAAGGTGCAAGGCGATAATAACGGAATCCACCGCCACCTTGCCAATTGACACTTTTGGAAATTCCCCCTTGATCAGTTCCATCAATGACTTGTTTTAAACGAGGGATAATGTGGGTGTGACAATGCTCACCAAGTTCAATCATAATCCACTTCCTTCCCATTTTATGGGCAACAGCACCGGTTGTGCCAGAACCAGCAAAAGAATCCAGTACAAGATCACCGGGATTAGTGGCAAGTTGAATAATGCGTTCCATTAAACGTTCCGGTTTAGGAGTTGTAAAGACACTATCAGAATTAAAAATTTTAACTTCTCTTTTGGCATCTTGGTTGTGTCCCACTTCTGTGTAGGGCCAAATCGTCATTGAAACCATACCATTTTTTACTTCTGATAAAAAACGCTTAATACGTGGCACTCCATTATTATCTGTTCCAAACCAAATGCGATTATCTTTCAATAATTCAAAGAATTTTTTTTCATTTATAGCCCAACTTCTACCATTAGGAGGCATCACCTTGCGTCCAGAAGGTGTGATGATTTCATAAATATCCTTAGGCGTTACTCTTTTTACGGACAAATCTCCAGATTGCCATAACCCACGCGGATCATTATCAGGATTTTTATAGCGCGCATCCATATCGCTTGAACGAGGAAGCAATTGAGGGCGCCAAATCGTTTTATCTTTGGCATAAACTATCACGAAATCATGATTGTCTGAAAGCCACTTTGCATCATTCTGCGGAGCAAATTTTTTTTGCCAAATAATGTTGTTGATGAAATTTTGGCGACCAAAAATTTCATCCATCATCACTTTAAGATAAGCTTGTTCATCATCATCAATGGAAATCCAGATACTTCCATCATCCGCCAGTAAATGATGTAACAATTCTAGCCTGTCTCTCATAAGGCTGAGCCATATGGAATGCTCTAAACCATCTTCATAATGTTCAAAGGCATTGCCTGTATTATAAGGCGGATCGATATAGATACATTTTACCTTCCCCATATATTCTTGTTCAAGCGCTTTGAGTGCGAGTAAATTATCACCAAAAATGAGTTTATTATCAAAAATATCTTGGGTAGATACTTGGTGCGGAGCGTGATAAGATTTTTCAAGATCTTCTAATAAGATACGAGGCTCTAGTTTTGGGCGTTTTTCTTTTCCAATCCAAGTGAGTTCTAGTTTTTGTTTATTATAACTCATGCGATCGTCCTTAAATTCAAATGCTTGTGAAAAGTAAACAGCTTATTCATGAATGGCTAAATTAGAGTCTCTTAACAATACTTTTAGTACCATCCGACAGCAATTTGAGCTTCTTCTGACATACAATCAGGTGTCCATGGTGGATCAAAAGTCATAGTGACTTCAACATACGAAACCCCTTCAACTGCACTGACTGCATTTTCTACCCACCCCGGCATTTCACCTGCAACAGGACATCCCGGTGCTGTAAGAGTCATTTCAATTTTTACTGAACGATCATCTTCAATATCAATACGATAAATCAGTCCTAGCTCATAAATATCAGCAGGAATCTCTGGGTCATAAACTGTTTTGAGAGCAGCAATAATATCATTTGTCATACGATCAATTTCGTCTGCTGGAATTGCTGATATGTAAGATTTTTTATTTTCGCTTACAGTTTCAACGGATTCTGTAGAATGACGCTCTTCAATTGATTCAGCCATTAAAAAATGTCCTTGTTTCTTGCAATGCTTCTACTAATTGATCTATATCCTCTTGAGTGTTATACATGGCTAACGATGCGCGGCAAATAGATGTTAGACCAAAGCGCTGTAATAAAGGCTGTGCACAATGAGTTCCCGCACGTATCGCAACCCCTTTTCTATCAATAAACATAGCGATATCATGGGCGTGAATCCCTTCAATTGTAAATGATATAATAGCTCCTTTATTGGGAGAATGACCATAAATACGCAATGACTCAACCATTTTAAGTTTTTCCTGCGCATAAGCTAAAAGGGACCTCTCATGGGCATGAATCTTACTCCGACCTTTCTCTTGTATATAATCAATAGCCGCAGTTAATCCAATAGCTTCAACGATAGGAGGAGTGCCTGCTTCAAAACGGTAAGGAGGAGCATTATAAAAAACCTTATCGGTTGTTACCTCCTCGATCATTTCCCCTCCCCCTTGAAAAGGACGCATTTCTTCTAATCTATCTTCTTTACCATACAAAACACCAATACCAGTGGGTCCATAAAGCTTATGACCTGTAAAGACATACCAATCACAATCGAGATCTTGCACATCAACGGTTAAATGTACTGCTCCTTGAGAACCATCAACAAGAACCGGAATAGAATTTTGATGTGCTAGCTTAATAATCTCTTTAACAGGAGGCACAGTTCCTAATATATTGGACATATGCGTTATAGCAACAAGCCGCGTTTTTTCGCTTAAAGCCTTTTGGAAATCTTCAATGTGCAGAACACCATTTTCATCGACAGGAACAAAAATAAGTTTAACACCTTTTTGTTCACGGAGAAAATGCCAAGGAATAATATTTGAATGATGTTCCATGATCGTTAGAACAATCTCATCACCTTCTTTGAGTTGTGGCATCGCCCAACCATAAGCAACAGTATTAATAGCTTCTGTTGCATTTTTCGTAAAAACAATTTCTTCAGCTTTTTGAGCATTTAGAAAAACACGAACGGTTTCACGAGAATTTTCATATGATTGTGTTGCTATATTGGCTAAAAAATACATTCCCCTATGCACATTAGCATAACTATAGTGATAATAATTATTCATTGCATTGAGTACTGACATTGGTTTTTGGGCAGAAGCACTACTATCAAGATATGCTAATCGCTTTCCATAAACTTGATGGTGCAAAATAGGAAAATCACGCCGAATTTCTTCGACATTATAAGTAAATGTTTGTACGTTATTTTCCATTTTTTCTACCTTAAACATTTTTTTCAAGCCATTTACTAATGATATTCTCCAAAACGATTTGAATATTATCTTGCTTGATGTCATCAATGAGCTCAGAGATAAATCCTTTAATCAAAAGCGCACGAGCCGTTTTAAAAGGGATACCACGTGTCATAAGATAAAAAAGATAATCATGATTAATATTAGCAACTGTTGCACCATGACCACATGCAACATCATCAGCAAAAATCTCCAGTTCAGGCTTTGCATTAAATTCTGCATCATCTGAAAGAATAAGGCTATTACAAGCCATGCGTGCATCTGTTTTTTGCGCTTTTTGAGAAACACGTATTATTCCTTGGAAAACACCAACAGCCTTATCTGTAACCACATTGCGTATAATTTCGGTTGATGTTGATTTTTCTTCCACATGACGAACAGTCATTGTAAGATCACTATGTGTTTGTCCTGATAATAAATTTATGACGCGTAATTGAAAATCAGATTCTTCTCCCTGTAATTCAATATCGATTTCTTGGCGATTTAATTGACTCCCTATATTAATGACATAAAGTGATAACTTCGCTCTTTGATCAAGAACAGCACAAAATCGACCAAATTGTGTAGAATTAAAATCACGATTGCGAATGAGAATCCACGTAACATCACTATCAGCAGCAACATTTAATGAAAATATTGAACTGACAAAGGTATCTTTATCATTGCCGACCTGATGTTCAATAAACATAACTTGACTATTTTTATCAACTTTTATATCCGAAAAAATATGAGATTGTCCCCCCATTTGTATATTTTGTAATTCAATGGGGATATTTAACTTTGTATTTTCAGGGATGTGAAAAAGCCAACCATCTGTAACAAAAGCTGTATTTAACTGTCCAATAAAATCTTCATCAGAAATGTTTTGATTTATCTGTACAGAATTATCTTCTAATGCGTCTGAAAGGCGTTTTACTGCAATGTTGTCTACCTTTGACTCTATCGATGTTTTTCCATTGTTTATGGAGAAAACAGCACTTTCTGAAAGCAATGCATCAACCAATTGATTGTCTTGAACTTTTGAAAAATTGCTAATAGACTTCAGTAAGGTACGCAGATTGGTATAATGCCAACTTTCGATTTTACGGGAAGGAAGCCGTGTCATTTGAAACTGCTCAATAGTTTTCTTGCGGATTTCCTGTACAGCTTTATCACCAGGTAAGTGGTTTACATACTGATTGAAATTACTGAGTATATTTTCTTCAACCGCTAACAAGTTTTGCTGTGCATTCATATTTAATAACCTCAAACCGCTTCCCTAATAAGATCAGCATACCCATTTTGCTCTAAATAAAGCGCTAAGGATTTATCACCGCTTTTGATAATTTGTCCTTTATAAAGAACATGTACCGTATCAGGAATAATATAATTAAGCAGCCGTTGATAATGGGTAATCACCAAAAATGAACGTTTTGAATCCCGAAGTTTATTAACACCATCTGCAACAATTTTTAGTGCATCAATATCTAAACCAGAATCCGTTTCATCTAAAATGCAAAGTGTAGGTTCAAGAAGTGCCATTTGTAAAATTTCAGCGCGTTTTTTTTCTCCACCTGAAAAACCTACATTTAATGGACGCTTTAGCATATCCATATCTATTTCAAGTTTGGCTGAAACTTCTTTAACACATTTTATAAATTCAGGAATTTTAAGTTCTTCGTCACCTCGCGCTTTGCGTTGAGAATTCATCGCAACTTTTAAAAATTCCATTGTTGCTACCCCTGGTATTTCCATTGGATATTGAAATGCAAGAAAAACACCATATGCAGCACGTTCTGCTGGATCCATTTCTAAAAGTGATTGTCCATTATAGAGAATAGCTCCTTCTGTTATTTCATAATCATCACGACCAGCAAGCAAATAAGATAAAGTTGATTTTCCGGCTCCATTTTGTCCCATGATAGCGGCAACTTCTCCATCTTGAACTGTCAAGTTTAAACCACGAATAATTTCTGTATCGGTTTCAGCAATACGGGCGTGCAAATTTTTGATCTCTAACATAATTTAATCCTGTTTTGGCTGTTTTTCAGATATCAATGCGTATTATTTTACCTTAGCATCCATCTACTTTTGTAATTACCATAGAGGTCATTTTTAGCATTATGTGCTACCGTTACAGCCTTTTTACATAAAGTCTTCTATTTATCTAATTAAATAAAATTATCCAACACTACCTTCAAGGCTAATACTAATAAGCTTTTGTGCTTCGACAGCAAATTCCATGGGAAGTTTTTGAATGACCTCTTTTACAAAACCATTTACAATTAATGCGATAGCTTCTTCTTCGGGAATTCCTCTTTGCATAACATAAAAAAGTTGGTCATCAGAAATTTTTGATGTTGTGGCTTCATGTTCAAACTGAGCTGTTGCATTTTTTGCTTCAATATAAGGAACTGTATGCGCACCACAATCATTTCCGATTAACAAACTATCACATTGCGTAAAGTTACGCGCATTTTGTGCTTTTCGATGCGCTGTGACTTGTCCCCGATAAGTGTTATTTGAAAAACCTGCAGAAATACCTTTGGAAATAATGCGACTGGATGTATTCTTTCCCAAATGAATCATTTTTGTACCAGAATCAATTTGTTGATAACCGTTTGCAACAGCGATAGAATAAAATTCTCCACGCGCATTATTACCACGGAGTAAGCAGGATGGATATTTCCAAGTAATCGCAGAACCGGTTTCAACTTGTGTCCATGAAATTTTAGAGCTATCACCTCGACAATCTCCACGCTTCGTCACAAAATTATAAATACCACCCTTGCCATCTTTATCGCCAGGATACCAGTTTTGTACTGTAGAATATTTAATCTCTGCATTTTCAAGGGCAATAAGCTCAACAACAGCAGCATGAAGTTGGTTTTCATCACGTTGGGGTGCTGTACACCCTTCAAGATAAGAAACATAGGAATCTTCAGCGGCGATAATCAATGTTCGTTCAAATTGGCCAGTGTTGCGTTCATTAATCCTAAAATAAGTTGAAAGCTCCATAGGACAACGAACCCCTTTGGGAATATAAACAAATGAACCATCTGTAAAGACAGCAGCATTTAAGGCCGCATAATAATTATCACTTATAGGTACAACTGTTCCTAAATATTCTTTAATAAGCTCAGAATGTTCAATAATCGCCTCTGAAATAGAACAAAAAATCACACCGGCGCGTGCCAGCTCTTTTTTGAATGTTGTTACAACAGAAACAGAATCAAAGACTGCATCAACAGCCACCTGCCCCGATACAGACATACTGTCATCAAAAGTGGAGGGATCAGACTGTTTTCTTACTCCTGCCAAAATCTCTTGTTCTTTAAGGGGAATGCCAAGTTTTTCGTACGTTGCTAATAACTCAGGATCCACTTCATCCAAAGATTTTGGTCCTGTATGATTTTTGGGAGCAGCATAATAATAAAGCTCCTGAAAATCAATTTTAGGATATTCAAGACGCGCCCAATGAGGCTCTTGCATCGTCAGCCAACGGCGGTAAGCTTTTAAGCGCCATGTTAGCATCCATTCAGGCTCATTTTTTTTAGCGGAAATAAATTTGATAATATCCTCATTTAAGCCTTTTGGAGCTTTATCGGTTTCAATATTGGTTTCAAAACCATATTTATATTGGTCAACATCTATTTCACGTACTTGGCGTATCGTTTCTTGTACTGCCGGCATCAATTTTCTCCATTTTTTGGCGTCAAAAACCGGTAACTAAAGTCTTGTTTTTTACAAGATTAAAGTAAGCAAGTTATCTCCTAGGCTATAGGTAAAGCGCAAAAATTTCAATCAAACTTATTTTATTTTTAAAATAATTCTAATTTTTATAACTTTCTGATGATAAATCTTCCCCTTTTTTCCTGCTTATAATTTGAGAAAAAAACGACAGAAAATCATCAATATCTTCAGAAGTTGTGCCACGTCCTAGCGAAATGCGAATGGCACCATTTGGAACATGATACCCCATTGCCTCCAACACTTTGCTTTGTTTTACTTTTCCTGAAGAGCAGGCAGAGCCGGATGATAAAGAAAACCCTTCTAAATCAAAAGCAATTTGCATCGTTTCAGCTTTTATATTTTTCACGGTAAAGTAAGTTGTATTTGGCAAACGTTGAACTCTTTTGCCAAAAATCTCAACATTTTTACTTATTTTTTGTAGTCCAGCTTCTAATTTATTGCGTAAATATATTAACTGTTTTATTTCCTCCTGTGTGAAGCAATCAGTCATTGCTGCCCCAAAAGCAGCAATAAGGGGCAATGCTTCTGTTCCTCCACGGAGACCTTTTTCTTGTCCTCCCCCAATAATAAGAGGGTGTGGCATGAGAAGATTACCACATGAAACAAAAGCACCGATTCCTTTAGGACCGCCAACTTTATGTGCAGACAGTATAAAAAAGTCTCCTCCTAGCTGATGAATATCCACAAAATTTTTATCTACATATTGTGTTAAATCAACTATAAGAGTGCCTCCTAAATCCCGAACAATAGCGGCGATTTCTGTTAACGGTTGAATAACACCCGTTTCACTATTTGCAGCTTGAATAGCAACAAGAGGTAAACCTGTTGTTTTATCGTGAACCGTTAAGAGTGATGTTAATTTATCTTGTTGTATGAGCCCATCTTGATCAACATCAATGACGCTTATCAACTCTTTAGAAAAACGTCCTCCCTCTGCAACAGAGGGATGTTCAGTCGCTCCAAGGTAAAGGTGAGAAAATTTAACTTTTGCTTTCCCCATATTGTAAAAGGGTGTTAACAAAGTCATTGCAGCTTCACTCGCACCAGAGGTAAATACCACGTGATCTGGATCTGTTTTAAGATTTTCAGCGATTTGCCGACGGGCCTTTTGCAACAAAGTTTTAGCGGCACGCCCTTCCTTATGAACCGATGATGGATTACCAAATATCTCTAAAGATTCCAGTAACGCCATCCGTGCCACTTTTTTGAGCGGTGTTGTTGCGTTATGATCAAAATATCGGCGTTTTATAACCATTTTACATCGCAATCATTAATCTTATGAATTGATTGAAAAAATAGCGCATTTTTCTTGAAAAGTGCACTAAAAAAAGAATATCTAATAATTATTTAAGAGATTCTATGGTAAAAGTCGACTAGGGTCAAAGAGAGCCCTTTATTGCATTAAGGAGCATTTTATGCCAGAAATTATTTTTAACGGTCCCGCGGGTCGGCTCGAAGGGCGTTATCAACCTTCACAACAAAAAAATGCACCCATTGCGATCATTTTGCATCCTCATCCCCAATTTGGTGGAACTATGAATCATAAAATTATCTATGACCTCTTTTATATGTTCCAACAACGTGGCTTTACAACTTTACGTTTTAACTTTCGTGGTATTGGTCGTAGTCAGGGTGAATTTGATTATGGAATAGGAGAACTTTCAGATGCTGCTGCTGCTCTCGATTGGGTTCAAACACAACATCCAGACTCTAAAAATTGTTGGGTAGCAGGATACTCATTTGGAGCATGGATTGGTATGCAGCTTTTAATGCGCCGACCAGAAATTGAGGGATTTATCTCAGTTGCCCCTCAGCCTAATGTTTATGACTTTTCATTTCTTGCACCTTGTCCCTCTTCTGGACTTATCATTCATGGCGGTATCGATAAAGTTTCCCCTCCAAAAGATGTTCAAATACTTGTCGATAAATTAAAAACACAAAAAGGTATCATCATTACACAAGAAATATTGGAAGAGGCTAATCACTTTTTCAGTGGATGTCATGAAAAACTTATTGAGCGATGTGCCCACTATTTGGATAACCATACCTCCAATGAACTTCTCGCTCCTCCTCCTGAAATACTTTCACTAACTTAGGAAAATACGATAGATTTATAAAAAAATTAGCAAAAATCGTCTCTGATCATAACAAAGTAATTTTTTTAGTCTGCATTTAAAACTTTTCTAAATTTTATTTCAGGATAGAAATGAGAATAACAGAATACCTTTTTTCTATTACTAAGAAGTCTCTTTTTTAGCGTATAAAGATAATAATACTTGTATTATTATCTTTATACTACCAATATGTCTCTTTCTCTTGTGAGGTGTGCGTCAGTTATGATAGATACCGCATTAATAATTCGTTATATAATCGCCTATTATATACAATAAATGCACTCTTAAATTAGGAAATTAAATCTGTGTTTGCCTTTAAATCTGATTTTTTACACATTATGAGCGAACGTGGTTTTATCCACCAAATTTCAGATGAAAAAGGCTTAGATGATCTTTTTTCAAAAGAAACTGTAAGCGCTTATACTGGATTTGACCCAACAGCATCGAGTTTACATGCTGGAAGTCTTCTTCAGATTATGATGCTTTATTGGTTACAAAAAACGGGTCATCGCCCCATTGCTTTAATGGGTGGAGGAACCGGATTGATTGGTGATCCTTCTTTCAAAGACGAAGCGCGACGCCTTCTGACACAAGATGATATTGCTGCAAATATTGATGGTATTAAAAAGGTATTTGCTAACTATTTGACATTCGGTGACCGAGAAACCGATGCTTGTATTGTGAATAATGCTGAATGGTTATGCAATTTAAACTACTTAGAATTTTTGCGTGATGTAGGAAAGCATTTTTCTGTCAACCGTATGTTGTCATTTGATTCTGTCAGACTCAGACTTGAGCGTGAGCACTCTTTGTCATTCTTAGAGTTTAATTATATGATTCTGCAAGCTTATGACTTTGTTGAACTTTATAAACGTTATGGGTTGCGTATGCAAATGGGGGGCTCTGATCAGTGGGGCAACATTATTAACGGAATCGAATTAGGACATCGTTTAGGAACACCGCAATTATATGCGTTAACATCACCATTGCTGACAACCTCTTCCGGTGCCAAAATGGGTAAATCATTGAATGGGGCTGTATGGCTAAATGCGGATAAACTTTCACCTTATCAATTTTGGCAATACTGGCGCAATACAGAAGATGCTGATGTAACACGATTTCTAAAGCTCTATACTCCATTGCCGATGGATGAGATTCTTAAACTTTCTCTATTACAAGGAACTGAAATTAACGAAGCAAAAAAAATTCTTGCAACAGAAATTACAGCAATGTTGCATGGACGTGTTTTTGCTGATGCAGCAGCAGAAACGGCTCGCAAGACGTTTGAAGAAAAAACTCTGGGAGAAAATCTTCCAACTGTTGAAATTAATGCCTCAGAATTAAAAAAAGGTGTTGGATTGCTCACTCTTTTAGTACAAGCAGGACTCGCTAGATCTAATAGTGAGGCACGCCGACACGTTCAAGGTGGAGGTGTCCGTGTAAATGATCAAATTATTGAGGATGAAACACATCTTATTATTGAAGGGGATGTCAGTGCAGAAGGAACCATTAAACTTTCTTTTGGTAAGAAAAAACATGTTGTGATGAAACCAGTATAATCTTTTGCTGTTTTGTTTATGTTGTTCACGTCGAGCTTGTTCTTTCAATTCAATCGTTGTGATAGGGCGAATTTTGTTAGGGAAATAAAAGTCTCTTCAAAACGATAAAATTCTAGAGAGTTGAATAGTTCTTTTCTTCTGTGTACTCTGATATTTTATACCTGTTACACAAAAAAGAAAGATGAAAACAATGACAAGACCAATGAAAGGTGCTCTTGCTCCTGATTTTACTTTGCCGCGCGATGGAGGTGAGACAGTGTGTCTTTCTGACTTTAAAGGAAAGCCTGTTGTTTTATATTTTTATCCAAAAGATGACACCAGTGGTTGCACAAGTGAAGCACTTGATTTCACAAAATTAAAGATGAAATTTGATGAAATCGGTGTTTCTGTTATTGGAATCTCTCCAGATAATGTAAAAAAACATGATAAATTTAAAATAAAACATGAACTTGATGTCATCTTGGTTTCTGATGAAGAAAAAACGACCCTCGAAGCTTATGGTGTTTGGGTTGAGAAAAGCATGTATGGACGCAAATATATGGGAGTTGAACGGAGCACTTTTTTAATTGATGCAAATGGAATAATAGCAGAAGAATGGCGCAAAGTAAGCGTATCTGGGCATGTTGAAAATGTTTTAGCTACTGCAACACTTTTATATCATAATGGTAACTTGTAAATTGAGTGTTTGATTTACCTTCAAAAGCAAAAGTTATTCTCCCTAATTGATTTTAGTTTTTCAACGGATTCAATTTTTACAATATATTGATTTATAAGGATAATGAATTGTTTTACATTTATATTAGTCCCCCGAATATCGCAAAATTTTCTGATTTCAGATTCTTCCTATCACTTGCAATATCATAAGCAGAATTAGCGTGTGAGAAAAAGTTGAAGAAAGGAACAAGAAAATCCCCCTTTAAACCTTTAAAGTATCAAAGGCTATATAACATCACAGCATCCATGAAACGAACAGCTTAAGAAAAAATCTATATGGCTTGAAGGAAGGATATATAATTAACGAATATCCTCAATTTTTTTGTCTTGTCCATAAATGCGCCGTGCGAGTGCTGCCTCTATAAATGCATCTAAATTACCATTAAGTACGGATTGTGGATCCGTATTTTCAATTCCTGTACGCAAATCTTTGACAAGCTGATAGGGTTGAAGAACATAAGATCTAATTTGATGTCCCCATCCGATTTCTGTTTTAGAAGATTCAGCAGCATTGGTTTCTTCTTCTCTTTTTTTAAGCTCTTCTTCATAAAGCCGTGCACGCAACATCGACCAAGCCGTAGCGCGATTTTTATGTTGAGAACGCTCTGTTTGACATTGAACAACAATACCCGTTTTTATATGTGTGATGCGAACAGCAGAATCTGTCGTGTTAACATGTTGTCCTCCTGCTCCAGATGCACGATATGTATCAATACGCACATCTGCCTCTGAAACATCAACTTCAATATTGTCATCAATAACTGGATAAACCCAAATGCTCGCAAAAGAAGTATGGCGCTTTGCATTCGAATCAAATGGAGAAATCCGCACTAAGCGATGAACACCTGATTCTGTTTTTAACATTCCATAAGCATTATGCCCTTTTACAAGAATAGTCGCTGACTTTATTCCTGCCTCTTCTCCATCATGAATTTCTAAAATCTCAACCTTCATTTCATGCTGTTCAGCCCATCGCATATACATACGTAAGAGCATAGAAGCCCAATCTTGGCTTTCTGTTCCCCCTGCTCCAGCATGAACTTCTAAATAGGTATCATTCGGATCTGCCTCTCCTGAAAGAAGTACGTCAATTTGCCTTTTATCTATCTCATTTTTAAGATTACGTATTGATCTTTCTGCATCAGCGATAATTTCCACATCACTTTCTTCTTCGCCCATCGCAATAAGCTCAATGCATTCTTCAAGTGTTTTTGTAAATGATAAAAGACCATTGATTGAATTATCAAGACGTTGACGCTCACGCATCATATCCTGTGCTCGTTGTGCATCATCCCATAATGATGGATCTTCCGCTTTTTGATTAAGATATTCAAGACGCTTTAGTGATTGATCCCAGTCAAAGATGCCCCCTTAGCAATTGTATTGCTTTCTGGATTTCATCAACTAATGTTTCTATTTCTGCTCGCATAATTTAACACCGTATTTTAAAAAACTCTTTTTGGTTGTGTCTCTTAGCATTTTATACAAATTTAATAGCTGCTATCAGAAAATGGTACAGTTCTATCACTCTATTTATAGAACCGACATTGTAAAAAAAGATAAAAACCATGACTCATGGCAAAAGGAGATTTTGTCGATTAATACAGGCCACCTGTCCCACTTTCAAGTGCTTTGTTGACTTGTGGAGAAGTCGTTACTGCAGGAACACCTTCTTGAAAAGAATTTGTACTCCCAATAACTTGATATATATCAGCAGGACCAGTCCCTGGTTTAAATGCTTCTATAATGACATCTTGATCTCCTCTTTCGGCAAGCATTCCTGTTTTCCGATTAATTGGCATTAAAATCATACCTTTTGGCATCTTAAAGGGAACATCTGGCTTCCCTTTAAGAGCATCTGCCATAAAATCACCAAAAATAGGTGCAGCTAATGAACTTCCTGTTCCATTATATCCTAACGAAGCTGGTTGATCATAACCGACAAAAATACCAACGACAATGTCAGGAGTAAATCCCATAAACCAGACATCCTTAGAGTCATTGGTTGTTCCTGTTTTAGCGGCAATATGTCGATTAAGATAACGTAAACGTGCCGCAGTACCACGCTGAACAACCCCTTCCATCATCGAGGTAATTTGATAAGCCGTCATAGGGTCAAGAACTTGATCTCGCTCATCAATCAATGTGGGCTCACTTTGATTATTCCATGAATTCGTATTACAATTTTCGCAAATACGATCATCATGACGATAAATTGTCTTCCCATAACGATCTTGAATTCTGTCTATCAGAGAAGGTTTAATAGAGCGTCCGCCATTGGCAATAACGGAATAAGCTGTAACCATCCGTAATACTGTTGTTTCACCAGCCCCTAAAGCCATGGGAAGATAAGGCTGCAATTTATCTACCACCCCAAAGCGTTCTGCATATTCAGCGACAAGAGGCATTCCCATATCATTGGCAAGCCGTATTGTCATAAGATTACGAGAATGCTCAATACCGTAACGCAACGTTGAAGGTCCTGCAAAGGTACCACCATAATTTTTGGGTTGCCAAACTTCACCATTATATTGACGAACTTCAATGGGGCCATCTAAAACAACGGATGCTGGTGTATATCCGTTATCAAGAGCTGCTGCATAAACAAAAGGCTTAAAAGCAGACCCCGGTTGGCGGTAAGCTTGGGTTGCACGATTGAATTCAGATGCGGCAAAAGAAAATCCTCCCACCATAGCAAGAACGCGCCCTGTATGAGGTTCCATAGCAACAATTGCACCTTCAACCTTTGGAATTTGTTGTAAACGATAAGTGTTGTTTGTATTGGATAGTTTTTCAACAAAAATGACATCCCCAACTTGCAGAACATGAGATAAATTCTGAACAGTTTTTCGATAACCATTTTCTTTTACAACATGGAGTGCCCATTTTGAATTAGCTTCAGATAAAACAGCAATTTCCCGTTTTTTTGATAATATACCTGAAGCTTCGCGCTGTGGCTGTAAACCAATCTCTACTTTGTTGGGATTAGTAGAAAGAACAACAGCTAAACGCCATTCAGGAACATCACTTAGCCCTATGATATCTGCAAGTTCTGCCCCCCAATCACCTTTCTCATCAATATGCGCATAAGCTCCACGCCATCCTTGCGCATGATCAAATCTAATTAATCCATCGTGCAAAGCACGTCGCGCAATAAGTTGTAAATGCGGATCAAGCGTTGTACGAATGGAAAGCCCACCTTCATAAAGTGTTTTAGCCCCATAGCGATGTATTAAACGACGCCGTACTTCTTCAGTAAAATAATCAGCTGCAAAAACATAGCTATCACTCCCACGGATTGTCGCTCCTAAAGGTTTAGCTTTCGCTTTTTCACCTTGTTCACGCGTTACATATCCATTTGCAATCATCCGGTCTATAACCCAATTACGCCGATCAATAGCACGTTGTGTATTCTTAAATGGATCATAATTTGCTGGTCCTTTTGGAAGAGCAGCCAAATAAGCACATTGTTCTAGCGTCAGGTCATTGACGGATTTATTGAAATAAGTCAAAGAAGCAGCAGCTATGCCATAAGTGCCACGACCCAGATAAATTTCATTGAGATAAAGCTCGAGAATATGATCTTTTGAATAAGTTTTCTCAATACGCATTGCTAAAATAGCTTCCTTAAATTTACGTTCTAACGTTGTTTCTGAACTTAAAAGGAAGTTTTTAGCGACTTGTTGCGTTATAGTTGATGCACCCTCTGGACGTCTTCCAGAACCAATATTACGAATATTATTGATCAAAGCTCGAGAAAGTCCTTCAGGATCTAAACCAAAATGATGATAAAAGTTTTTGTCTTCAGCCGAAATGAAAGCATTTATAACAAGCTTTGGTATTGATTGAATCGGTAAATAGAGGCGATGTTTTGTTGCAAACTCTGCCATAAGACGGCCATCAGAAGCATGGACACGGGTCATTACCGGCGGCTCATAAAGTGAAAGAACTTCATAATCAGGGAGTGCATTTGCTTGACCACTGGTCATAACACCCCACGTTATTGCACCATAAAGTCCAATAGCAATAAAAAAACGAAGAAGATATCTTAAAAAAATCATCATAAAAATGGCTATCGCTTTCTTAAGAATTAATTAAAGAAAAAATACGTTACTTCAAACACACCAAGTGGATATCACCACAAGATTGAGATCAAGAGAAATTGTTTTCTATCTTTTATTTATACCAGGGTACATTAGAAGCCCATATTGATACTCTATTTTCTCATAAATTTAAAGAGGCTGTATCATTTTCTGCCTATAATCAGCAAATTGACGAATAGAATGAGCAATAGAGGCTGCCATTTGTTTTCTCCAATGAGGATCATTTAATAACTTTTCATCCTCTTTATTGGATAAATAACCTATCTCTATCAAGACTGAGGGTATATCTGAAGCTCTTAAAACTTGAAAATTAGCATACCGATGTGGGTTATTAATCAAGTTAATATGATTCTTTGATAAACTTGAAATAACACTATTTGCAAAATTAACCGAAAATGTATGTGTTTCACGTCGTGTAAGATCCATCAAAATATCTGTAACTTCGAGCGTTTCATCTGCAGGCAAACCATCAAGCAAATCAACTTTATTTTCACTTTCAGCCAAAGATTTTGCAATGGCATCAGAGGCTTTATCTGATATGGTATACACTGTGGCACCGCGAAGAGAATGTAGATCAATCGTATCTGCGTGAATAGATATAAAAAGGTCAGCATCAAACTCTTGCGCTTTTTTAACTCTTTCACTTAGTCTTAAAAAAATATTGGAATCTCGTGTTAAAGCAACGGTAATATGAGAATCCTTTTGTAATTCGTCTCGCAATGCACGCGCAAAGTCTAAAGTCACATCTTTTTCTAAAATTCCAGTAACACCCCGTGCACCACCATCAATACCACCATGACCAGGATCAAGAACAACACGGAAATTATATGCTGGCATTAACTGTGTTTTTGTATCAAAATTGCTTCTTTGCTGTTTTTTTAATATCTCATCAAATTTTTCTTGTGTACTTTTACGAATATCAATCAGCAACTGCCATAAACCATTATTTAATTTTTTTACGACATTTTTTTCAACCACAAAAGCCGTTTTACTTGTCAAAATAATGCGTGAAGTCTGTATGTCAGAGAAAGCATAACGCACATCTGAAAGCATAACGGATAATGTATTCCGTTTCTTTAAAGGCGTATTTTGCATCGAAAAGTCAATTGTAGGTAAATTGATAATCAAACGTGCGGGCCTGTCCAAAATCTGTAAACGAACATTTGGTTTTGAATTAAAAACCGCAATAATACGCGTATGAATACTATCACCAATGGTTCGAAAATTAATAAGTCTCAGAGGATCTGCGGCTTGAACACTAGTTTGGAGTAGCAAAAAAGATAATAAAAAGTATGTGACGAGCACAATAACATCCCCATAAGCTGTTTTCAGCTTTTTGGTAAAAAAAACTCTTATCATAAGCAAAATACTCTACATTACCTTTGTAATAATTTATCTTGGTTACATAAAACGATACACCAATTTATTATCTATTTTTCAATAAAAGCTAAATAAACACCTCAAAACGAAATTAAGGTCATAAAGATATTATAATTATACATGATTTACATTGTTACTTGCCAAACGCATGATATCAACATAAAAGAATATTTATGCTTCCTAGCTGATAATAGTCATCTAAATTATCTGTAACTCATATTAAGTTGTCTTTAGAAGTTTTTTGTCTATTATGCGTTGAGACTTTTTTATGGATGAAAAATTTCTATGTTGTAACATTAGGATTGCATTACTTAAGATTCGTTGGTTCGGATATCCGAACTGTTTTAAAGATTATTTTACCGGAGACTTTTAAGAAAATATGAGTCATAAAAAACAGATGGAAATAATGATGAGAAATGGTGTAAATGCAGTCATGCCTTTGCACGTGGTGTTTCGTCCTGTTTTTCTGGTACCTCCCTTTTATGGCAGACAGCCTTTTATGTTTACGAATAGTTATGGCATTCGTTTGAATAAAATTGTGCATGTCGCCTTCAGGATATTAACTTATGTCAAACAAAATGCTTATAGATGCCTCCCATCCGGAGGAAACACGTGTTGTTGTTGTTCACGGCAACAAAATTGAAGAACTTGATTTTGAATCAGAACATAGAAAACAGCTCAAGGGGAATATTTATCTCGCACGTATTACGCGTGTAGAACCGTCTCTCCAAGCGGCTTTTGTTGAATATGGTGGAAACCGACATGGTTTTTTAACATTTTCTGAAATTCATCCTGATTATTATCAAATTCCTATTGCTGATCGCCTTGCTCTTCTTGAAGAAGAAGAAAAAGAAGCTGTAGGAGAAAATTCTGTAGATACCTTTACGGAAGAAGCAACTAAAAATAAAAAACGCTCCAGAAGAACAAAAAAAAGTGAAAAAAACAATGTTATAGCAGCCGATATTGAAAATGATATCACATCTGAAGCGATAATGATTGATAATACAGAAGAAGCATTAAATGCCAATATCTCTTATGATGAGATTGAAATGGTCGGTGCTGAGGACATCCGTGAAGAGCTCCCGATTTATCAAAGAAAACAAGGGCGTCAGTATAAAATTCAAGAAGTCATTAAACGACGTCAAATTTTGTTGGTACAAGTTATCAAAGAAGAGCGTGGTAATAAAGGTGCTGCCCTTACAACATATCTATCTCTAGCTGGTCGTTACTCTGTTCTAATGCCCAACACAGCACGTGGTGGTGGTATTTCACGAAAAATTACGAACGTACAAGACCGTAAGCGTCTTAAAGAAATCGTAAAAGAATTAGCCGTTCCAAAAGGTATGGGCGTTATCTTACGAACCGCTGGTGCCAATAGAACAAAAGCTGAAATTAAACGTGATTATGAATATCTTATGCGGTTATGGGACACTATTCGCACTTTGACACTCGAGTCAACGGCGCCATGCCTTGTCCATGAAGAAAGCAATCTCATCAAGCGTTCTATACGAGATCTTTATAATAAGAACATTAGTGAAATTCTTGTCTCTGGAGACCAAGGATATCGTGAAGCGAAAGACTTTATGCGTATGCTCATGCCAAGTCATGCAAAAGTTGTGCAACCTTACCGTGATCCTACGCCCATTTTTGCAAGAAATAATATTGAAATTCAACTTGATAAAATGTTGCAGCCACAGGTTTCTTTAAAATCTGGTGGTTATCTTGTTATTAATCAAACAGAAGCACTTGTTGCTATTGACGTAAATTCTGGCCGCTCTACGAAAGAATTCTCTGTTGAAAAGACAGCCTTACAAACTAACCTTGAAGCTGCTGAAGAAGTAGCGCGTCAATTACGCTTGCGTGACCTTGCTGGTTTAATTGTGATTGATTTTATTGATATGCTTGAAGAACGCAATGTGAAGCTGGTCGAAAAAAAATTAAAAGATTGTTTAAAAAACGATCGTGCTCGTATTCAAGTAGGTCATATTTCACACTTCGGCCTTTTAGAAATGAGTCGTCAACGTATTCGCATATCGGTTTTAGAAAGTACGACACAGCCCTGCCCACATTGCGCAGGAACAGGAAATATACGTTCTGAATCATCAATTGCGTTACATGTCATGCGCTCAATTGAAGAATATCTTCTTCATAATTCGCAACATAATATTATCGTGCGCACCCCCGTAGCAACAGCGCTTTATGTATTAAATCATAAACGCAATATTCTTGTTAATTTAGAAGCTCGCTTTAAACTTAATATTAGTATTGAAGCAGATGATAGTATTGGAACACAACATCTTGTTATTTCTAAAGGCTCAATAGCAGAGAGAATTTCTCAATCTTCATTGGAAGATGACAATAAGCAAGAAATTGAAGATTCTGTTTTCATAAAGAGTGAATCTATTGAAAATCCTTCTCCCATTGAAACAAATCAAAAGCGTCGGCGCAAAAATCGTCACGGTGAAATTACTGATCATTCTCTCTCCAACGTTCATAAAAAAGAAGATACCTTGAATGATGATTCTTATCGTCGAGGACGTCGTCGAGGACGTCGTGGTGGTCGACGCAATCAAGATAATAGTTTTCATCAGATTCGCGTTCCTTATGCGGAACCAGTGGGAGATTTTGCTAAGCAAGCTTTAGCAGAAATTAAAGCAGCGCATCGCAAACGTCGTGTTTCACCTGCTAAATCTTTTGAACTTGAAGAAACAAAAAATAATACACAAGCTCTAGATATACAACAACAGAGTGAATCTGAAAAAAATGATACAAGTATTAAACCTAAAAAACATTCTTCAAAAGTAGTACAAAATCAACTTTCTTTAGATAATGATCAAAATATTGCAGAACAAAAATCTCTTGAAGAAAAACCTACAACCAGTCCGGTGCGTAAAACTAAAACAAAAAAAGCAGACAAAGCTATTCATGAGGTAGAAGATAAAGCTCTTGAAAAGAGTAAAAAATCAACACGTGGAACACGTAAAAAATCATCTTCTAAAGAGACAACGCAAATACAAAAAATATTAGAGCAAGAAACTGTAATCGAGATGGAGAAAGTTATCGAAACCTCTCCTTCCCAAATTGAAGAAACAATTAATCAACCCGTTGTTATTTCATCAACGCCTAATGATTCTTCCAAAACTGAACGTATTGGTTGGTGGAAACGCAGAATTCTTTCGAAAAATTAAGGATTAAAAAAAACCGCCACAGAAAACTGTGGCGGTTCAAATAAACAATTATAGAAAACGTTTTGACCAACTTTTATGGTGTGGTTTTATTACTTTTGTTTCGCTTTTTCTTGCTCAGCCCGCATACGCTCTTCAATTTCTTTTTGCTTTGATTGAATAGCTTGCTGCAGCTTTATTTGTTCTTGTTGGAAATCTTTTTCCTCCATACCAGGACCGGTATAGGCTGCTGTAAACCCATTAAGAGAAAATTCAATAGGATTAGCTGAACCACGGAAATTAACTGTGGTTACAACCATTTTTGTACCACTTTTCATAGCTGCTATAAGCTTATCATCTAAGACATCATTAGCAATACAACTTGGTCCATTACAAATAATATAAGGAATTTTTTTAGAGAACTCGTCACCAATTTTAATGTGAACACCTTCTGGCAAAAAACGACCTGTAGGCACTTGAATACCTATACGTTTCTCATTTTGCTTCCCTTTTATTTCAACAAGATTAAAAGCCGTTAAAGGTTGTCCCGTATTCGATAATACAGTATTCATTGTATTACAAATATCAACATCATGCTGCTTACTGCAAACTTTGTACCAACCTTGTGATAAAGTTTGCGCATTTGCAGAAATACCAGCTATAAGAAAAAGGGCAGCGGCTCCAACTAATACTGAAACAGCAGAATAAACATTTTTATGCGACATGATTAAGTTAATCCTTTCAACGCGCTCTTAAGTAACTTCAAAAAATATTAAATATAATTCCAACTTAATTTATTAAATTATAATGAAATAACAATTAATTTTACTATTTTTACTTCAATATAAAAAAAAAAGTCAAATTTAGAGAAAAAATACGACGAGCCATTCTAATTTTTATACACTCATATCATTTCCCCTCTTCATCACATTGGTATTTGATGCAATCTACCCATAGAAACACCTCTGTGCATTTAAACTAAGATTACACAAACGAATCAATATTGCAATATTAATTAAAATAAACTCTGATACTACTCTAAAAAACTTACTAATTAAAATTTTTACATTTATTACTCTTCATGTTAAGCTTATAGAACCTTTGCAACATGTGTTGCAATGCATGAAGCTCCAAAATATCAGATAAATTTTACTGTTTTCCTTATGTGCCTCGTGTGATACACAAAAAAAAATCATCTACGATATTATTGAAACATTTAATGAATTAAAACCACTGATTGTCTAAAATTTCTGCATAATTGTAAGAGAGCTTTTTGCTAATGAACAATTTTCTGCCCTTGTTTACAAAATAATAGTGATACGCTTTTGTAATAAAAATTTTATATTCCATAGCGTTTAACTAAACAGTTTAGTTTAAAAATACGTTACTAAAGAAGTGCTTTTTTCTTAATTAAACAACACATTTTCTTAGAGAGAAAATCTATAACTGCTGAAAATATTTTATTTATAATAAACTTTCTTAAAATATAATAACATATTAATTTATAATAATAATTTATCTTTTTTCTATATTGTATGAAAGATCCTAATAGCGCAAACCTCTCTTATGTTGAATCAATAAAATTTATCCACTTGTACATCACAAGCGGAGTTAGTTTTATAGATAAAACTACTGAACAAAGGAAACCCTCCCTATGAATCATCTCACGTGCCTAAAGCCATAATAAATTTATGCTCATATATTAAACATCTATTATTGCACTTCTGTACGAATATCATCTCTCAGTTTTATAACGTGAATAAAAAATATAGCTTTTATCAATTTCTTTTAAGTTATTTCTTAAATAAAAGAATCTACTAAAATGATAAATTCTTTTCATCTTTCACAATATCAAAGATATAAATCGTTAATGATTTAAGTTTTAAGAAAAAAATGAATTAAAAATATCATTTTGTTTCTCTATATAACACAACTTAGAGCTATAAAATATCTCTCTTATCATATTAATGAAACAAGATTTATGATATGAGATGTATCGTCATTAAAATAATTAAACAGATAAAAATAAAAAACTACAAGCACAAAAAATTATGCATAAAAAGAAAACATAAAAAAGATATATGATTTTATTATTTAATATATATATTAAATCTTATATGATAAGAACAATATATAATATCTTATGTGCATAAAATTACTTTATTATAAATAATAATTAAAAACAAAAAATTAAAATATATTTTAACTATTATTTAGTATATAATCTTAATTTCTCTGTATTTATATGAGTAAATTTTTAATTGGCTATTCTTATAGCATTATTTTTTATGAATTTTCTAAACTATACCGTTACGAAAAATTAAGTATTTTTCTATTTTGAATATAATTCAACATAAATCAAATAAATAATTTTTAATTGAATAATTCTTCAACATGAAAACGCATACGATCTATAATATTCTTTTTCTTGTTTGGAAGCATTATATTATGTACTTCTTTAATGGTATTACAAAGCTTAGGTGCACTTTTTACAAACCAATTATCTTCTGTAAGACTATTTTTTATATCGTCAAATATTTGTTTTTCATAACTATAAGAGCCATCTGTTAGTAATTCTTTAATATCCCTGACTAAACTAGGACTTATTGAATTATTTGCGCCTTTAGCCCAACTAAAATCTTTATCTTTCCAATCAAAATCTTTGCGCAAAATAGCACCTATATCACTTTGCAATATATCCGCTAACGTATTGCAAGCAATAATAAATATGAGATAATTTTTCATTATCTCATCATCACCTCCACTTTTCTCATTCATTCCCCATTCATTAAACGTTTGAGTTTTTTTTTAATAATCTTTTGCTTTAATCAACTTTTCTTCATACTCCCCTACTTCATACTCTCTCGCTATATGTATTCTAGAGATAATTTTTTGTTTTTTTTCAGCTAGATCCTGTAATTTCGAACCAAGATTATAATATTCATCCTTCAGAGTTTTCAGTTTTTTATATAACTTATTCCGTTCCTGTAAACGCTCATAGTATTCTGCTTTAGAAATATTTTTTTCCCAAATATCCAAATGAGATATACTTTCTTCAATAAATTGTATGCTCTCTTTAATATTCTTTCTTTTGTTTTTTAAATGTTGGTATTGTTCATCAGAAGATAACTCAGCATAAGCGTTTTTTACGCCATATATTAAAGTGAGTAACAAAAAAACGATAGTTAGACACTTTTGTAATGAAGAAAGCATGCTATCTTTACCTAAATTCTTTCTAAAAAATTTACAGGAGCTTATTAGCTTATTATATTGAAAGTGCTATTTATTGCAGTTAAACCGTCTAATCTATTTTCTTCATTATATCAATACGTATATAATAAAAACCAAATAAATATATAAAAGGTTCTTTATTGTAAACTTAAATTTTATTCAGAATGATTTTATAAAAATGAGTAACAGTTCTGAAACAATAAAGAAATTTTTTAAACAGAATGTTATTCTGCCATTTCGACAAGCTGTGTCATAATATTCGCTGCTCCAACAAGCCTTTCATCCGCTGAGGACCAATCACGAATAAGAGCAATACTTTGATCTGGTCGAATTTTTGCCATTGTACCTTGTTTTCCCACCCACTGAACAAGAGCAACACTATTTGCGAAATAGTTATTACGAAACTGTATGACAATCCCCTTTGGTCCAACATCTAATTTTTCTACATGTGCTTTTCGACACAATGTTTTAATATGAAAGACTTTAAGAAGATGTTGAACCTCAAGGGGAAAAGGACCAAAGCGATCAATTAACTCCGCTGCAAATTCATCAATTTGTTCTAAATCATCAAGTTCTGTTAAACGACGATAAAGTCCCATACGTAATGATAAGTCAGGCACGAAACTTTCTGGTATCATCACTGTTGTACCAAGGGAAATTTGAGGTGACCATTGCTTATCTTCATTTATCTCTCCATCTTTTAATTCAGCAACAGCTTCTTCAAGCATTTTTTGATAGAGTTCAAATCCAACTTCTTTGATATGCCCCGATTGCTCTTCACCTAAAAAATTGCCTGAACCGCGGAGATCCATGTCATGGCTTGCCAATTGAAAACCGGCCCCTAAGGTGTCAAGAGATTGTAACACTTTAAGACGGCGATCAGCAGCAGTTGTTAAAACTTTACCAGCAGGAAATGTAAAGAGAGCATAAGCACGTTGTTTTGAACGTCCTACCCTACCACGTAACTGATAAAGGGCAGAAAGACCAAACATCTCAGCACGATGCACAATTAGGGTATTGGCTGTTGGAATATCAAGACCTGATTCAATAATGGTTGTTGAGAGCAGCACATCATATTGTCCATCATAAAATGCATTCATGATATCATCAAGTTGTCCAGCCGGCATTTGTCCATGAGCCACAACGAATTTCAGTTCTGGCACATGTGTTTTGAGATATTCTTCTACAAAAGCTAAATCAGAAATACGAGGACAAACATAGAAACTTTGTCCACCACGATAATATTCTCGAAGCAGGGTCTCTCGTATAACAAGTGCATCAAAGGGTGAAATAAAAGTACGAACCGCCATTCTATCAATGGGGGGGGTTGTTATCAATGAAAGTTCACGTACACCCGATAAAGCTAGCCCTAAAGTGCGTGGTATGGGAGTTGCTGAAAGTGTGAGAACATGAATATCACTTTTAAGCTCTTTTAAACGCTCTTTGTGTTTGACACCAAAATGCTGTTCCTCATCAATGATAAGAAGGCCTAACCGTAAAAAATTAACTGCACCACTTAATAATGCATGGGTTCCAATGACAATATCGATTGTACCATCTGAAACACCTTTTTTTACTCGTGCAAGTTCTTTCGCTTTTACAAGCCTCGAAGCATGTCCAATTTTAACCGGTAATCCTTGAAAACGCGAAATAAATGTTTTGTAATGTTGACGTGAAAGCAAAGTTGTCGGTACAACAACAGCAACCTGATATCCATTTAATGCTGCAACAAAAGCACTTCGAATGGCTACTTCAGTTTTTCCAAAACCAACATCACCGCATATCAAGCGATCCATCGGCTTGCCTGAGGCTAGATCGTCCAAAACAGCATCAATTGCATTCATTTGATCTTCCGTTTCTTCATAGGGAAAGCAAGCAACAAACTCATCAAATGGTCCAATTGGTGGAAGTAAAGCAGGCGCAGCACGAGTCATACGCTCTGCAGCTATACGGATTAATTGCCCTGCCATTTCCAATAAATGTTTTTTAAGCCGAGCTTTACGTGCTTGCCAAGCAACACCTCCTAATTTATCTAAAGTTACCTCTGTTCCTTCTGAGCCATAACGTGAGAGAAGCTCAATATTTTCAACAGGTAAAAAGAGTAAATCACCTCCAGCATATCTAATTTCAAGGCAGTCTCGTAAAATTCCAGTGGTTCTGATGGTTTTAAGACCAACAAATTGGCCAATACCGTGGTCGATATGCACAATAATATCACCAGAATTTAAAGCAGAAATTTCAGAAATAAAATTTGTATTATTCTTACGCCGCTTTGGCGATCTTATAAAACGATCGCCAAGGATATCTTGCTCTGCAATAATAGCCAAATCTTCAGCCACAAAACCATGTTCTATCATGATAACAGCTGCTAATATGCGATCTCGAGGTGTTGCTTTGACTGTTTGCAAAGATTTTGCAACATCTATTTTTTTCAATCCATGCTCATCGAGAACTTGTAACAAACGATTGAGAGATCCTTCACTCCAACACGCTAAAAGCACTTTTTTACCAGCAGCGCGTAAAGATGCGATATGATCAATAACACTTGAAAAAACATTTTTTTCCTGCGCATTACGCTCTTTTACAAAATCATATCCTTGTTTAACATTTGTGTGAATAACAGTTTGTTCCAAACTTTGTGGAACATTAAAAGGAGAAAAATCAATACGCTGTGAAGATTGTTGCGCACCTTCCAAAACACGCTCTGGCGTTAAATAGAGAAGACTAGGATCTATTGGATGATAAGAAGTAGAATTTTTTTCATCACTTTCGCGCTCTTTGCGCGCATTATAATAGTCTTCAATAAGACGATAGCGCTCAATGAAAACTTCTTCTATGAGATGCTCAAAAACTATCGGTAAATTGCCACAATGATCAAAAAAGCTATCAAGGTTTTCATAAAAAAATGGAAGCCAATGTTCCATACCGGTAAAACGCCGACCTTGAGCAATTGCTTCATAAAGCATGTTATTTTTTTGTGATACACCAAATGTACAGGTATAATTGCTTTTAAAACGACTGATACGTTCTGGTGTAAGAACAACCTCACTCATTGCCTGTAATAAAAGTTCAGTTTTTTGGCCTGTTGTCCTTTGACTTTCTGGATCAAATACGCGGATACTTTCTAGGGTATCTCCAAAAAAATCAAGGCGTAAAGGTTCAACATCCATCGGAGAAAAGATATCAAGTATTCCTCCTCTTACAGCAAACTCACCAATATCACGGACAACCGTAACGCGTTCAAAACCATTGGTTTCTAGAAATTGAATAAGATTTCCCATGTTATTGCGCTGGCCAACACGTGCGTGAATAAGCTGAGCTTCTATCATTTCACGAGGAGGCAACTTTTGCATAATTGCATTTGCTGTTGTTAATATAATTGCAGAATATGGATCTTTCCGTAAATTTGCTATGTGTGCCAATGTTGATAGTCGACGTGCCATAACAGCAATTCCTGGTGATACGCGATCATAAGGCAAACAATCCCATGCAGGAAATTGAAGTACGGGTAAATTGGGTTCAATAAAATTTAAAACTTGTTGTAAATGCGCAATTTTTGTTCCGTCACGGACAACATAGATGAGCGGTTTATCTTGTGCAATTTCTGAACTTAATTTAGCAAGCGCAAAGGCTTCAAATCCATCAGTAACGCCATCTAAAATCATACGAACAGAATTATTTTTGGGAATAACAATTTTTTTAAATATAGGCATTGGAATCAATAACTTAAGCAAAAACGATAATTAACAATATCACGAAAAAGTGGACTATCGACCTCAGTGGGGGGCAAAATTTCTCCAGTGATCCATGTGAGTAAATCACGGTCATCAAAAGACATAATATACTCAAGCTCAGAGAGCGTTTTATCATTCATCTCAGTGATATGAGCATCAACATAATGCCCAAAAATGAGATCCATTTCACGAATACCGCGATGCCATGCACGAAAAATCAACCGACGACGACGAGCATCTAATTGATTTTTGTCAACGACAAAAACTGTCATAAAAAATCTCCTTGAATAAAGTAATATAAACTATTCAATTAGTCGTATAAAGTTTTTACCTTGCTTTAAGGAAGTTCTATAATCTTTTGTTCTTTAAGTGTAATTCGACGATGCATTTGCTTAGCTAAAGCGTAATTATGTGTTGCAATAAGAGCAGAAAGACCAGACTGACGAACAAGGATAGATAAAGCTTGAAAGACATAAGCTGAAGTTACTGGATCAAGATTTCCTGTAGGTTCATCAGCCAAAAGAACCGAAGGGCCATTTGCTACTGCACGTGCAATAGCAACACGTTGTTGTTCTCCTCCCGATAACTCTGAGGGACGATGGTTCGCACGATGAGAAATACGCAGATACGTTAATAATTTGCACGCACGATCTTCTGCTATGGATTTTTTTAATCCTGCTATCATTTGCGGTATCATGACATTTTCTAACGCCGTAAACTCTGGAAGTAAATGATGAAATTGATAAACAAAACCAATATCATTTCGTCTTATAGCTGTTCGCTCACTATCAGAACGCTTTGCACAAGAAACACCTCGTAACATCACATCACCAGCGGTTGGTTTTTCTAATAATCCAGCAATATGAAGAAGTGTTGATTTTCCAGCACCAGATGGTGCAACAAGGGCAACAAGCTCTCCACGATTAAGAGTAAAATTCGCTTTATCTAAAACAATGAGCGGCTTATGACCCTCGAAAAAGTGTCTTTCAATCTCTACAAGCTCTAAAATAGCTGTCATTATTCATACCTCAAAGCTTGTACGGGATCTAGCTTAGCAGCACGCCATGCCGGAATGAGAGCAGCAAGAAACGACAAGAATAAAGCCATCATAGCAACCAAGATGGTCTGTTTCCACTCAATTTGTGCAGGCAATTTTGTTAAAAAATAAAGTTGAGGATTAAAAACGTCGACATTAAATAACCAAGATATAAAATCTTGGATATGATTAATATTCGCGGTCGCGATAACACCTAAAACTAACCCCAATATAGTTCCAATAAAACCAATCATCATTCCTGTAATGATAAATATACGCAAAATCGCACTCTGTTGAGCCCCCATCGTGCGTAAAATTGCAATATCATGACTTTTATCTTTTACAAGCATAATCAGCCCTGAAATAATATTTAAAGCAGCAACAAGAACGATCAGAGAAAGAATGAAAAACATAACATTTCGTTCAATCTGTAAGGCTGAAAAAAAAGCCTGATTGCGTGTACGCCAATCAATTAAATAGACCTGTTGATCAACTGCTTTTTCTACAACAGGTTTTATTTGATCAACAGCATCAGGATCATTTAGAAATAATTCTAAAGACTGAACCTTATCTCCCAAATTAAAAAACATTTGTGCTTCATGGAGAGGCATAAAGATAAATATTGAATCATATTCAGACATACCAACTTCAAAAATAGCAACGACTTTATAAGCTTTCACACGTGGGGTAACGCCAAAAGGAGTCTCATCACCATCTGGAGTAATAATACGAATATCTCTTCCAACTGTCAGTCCTAATTTTTCTGCTAAGCCACTTCCAATTGCAACACCTTCTTCTTGATCAAACCGAGAAATCGATCCTAATTTAATGTTTTGAGAGACTGTTTTAAGCTTTTCTAGATCTTGTTTGCGCATACCACGAACTAACGCGCCAGAACCACCTTGAACTTCACCTTGAACAAGCGCTTGACCTTCAATAACAGGTAAAGCAAACTTCACACCATTTGTAGTTTCTAAAGAAGAAATAAGAGTCTTATAATCAGAAAAACCAGAATCAACTGTTTGAATAATAAGATGCCCATTCATACCAAGAATACGATTGAGAAGTTCTGTACGAAAGCCATTCATCACCGCCATAACAACAACCAGAGCAAATACCCCCAACATAATCCCAATAAGAGAAATAATTGAAATAACAGATGCAACGACATGTTTTTTATTGGGAATCATATAACGAAAAGCGATCATCCACTCATAAGATGAAAAGCATTTGTTTTTCAGCCTCTTCATAATATTTCCTATTAAATTATAGAAAGTTGGCTGAGCACATCTTCAACCTTTAGAGATTTTTTTATTCCTGTTTTTCGATCTTTAATTTCAACTTCATTTTGTGCAATGCTGTTAGGACCAACAATGATTTGCGTTGGCAAACCAATCAAATCCATTGTTGCAAATTTTGATCCAGGGCGTTCATTTCTATCATCTAATAACGGATCAAAACCAATCTTCTTTAATCCCTGATAGAGAAACTCACATGCCTGTGTGCATTTTTCATCATCGGGCTTCATATTGATAATCCCAAAATCAAACGGTGCCATCGACTTTGGCCAAATAATACCATTTTCATCATGAGAAGCCTCAATAGCGGCCGCAACAAGACGCGAAGGCCCAATACCATAAGATCCCATAGAGACCACATGCTCTTTTCCATCTTGTCCCATAACTTTTGCTCCCATTGGAGTAGAATATTTAGTACCAAAGTGGAAAATATGCCCTACTTCAATACCACGCGCTGAAAGACGATTATGATCAGAAACTTTAGCCCACTCCTCTTCATTATGCATTTCTTCCGTTGCTGCATAAAAAGATGTCCATTGCTTAACAATATCATCTAAAACAGCTTTATCACTAAAATCGATTGAACTATCAGGAATGGTAAGTTCAAGAAATTGTTTATCACAGAAGATAACACTCTCTCCTGTTTCAGCCAAAATGATAAATTCATGACTGAGTTCCCCCCCTATTGGACCTGTATCTGCACGCATAGGAATTGCTTTTAAGCCAAGGCGAGAAAAAGTGCGTAAATAAGCAACAAACATACGATTATAAGATGTTTCAGAGCCTTCATAATCAAGATCAAAAGAATAAGCATCTTTCATTAAAAATTCTCGTGCTCGCATCACACCAAAACGTGGACGAATTTCATCACGAAATTTCCATTGAATATGATATAAATTAAGCGGAAGATCTTTATAAGAACGAACATAAGAGCGAAAAATATCTGTTACCATCTCTTCATTGGTTGGACCGTAAAGTAAATCACGCTTTTGACGATCTTTAATGCGGAGCATTTCCAAACCATAATCATCATAACGACCGCTTTCACGCCAAAGATCAGCAGACTGAATTGTAGGCATCAATATTTCTATTGCACCCGCACGTTCTTGCTCTTCACGAATAATTTTACAAACTTTATCAAGCACTTTTTTTCCCAAAGGAAGCCAAGAATAAATCCCTGATGTTTGTTGTCGAATCATTCCAGCGCGCAACATGAAGCGATGAGAAACAATTTCTGCTTCTTTAGGATTCTCTTTTAAAAGTGGAAGGAAATATTGAGAAAGACGCATTGAAATAATTAACTCCTAATCAGATATATCATATCGGAACAATTTATCACACCCTCTATTCATCTATAGCCGCATTCTGAATACTTGCAAATATAACGATCTTATCATTTAAAAATTTATTGTGCTTTATTCTCTATTTTTCTTATTTAGCAATAAAATAAAAATGCTCTTCTCTTTTTTAATAACGTAATAGAAAAGTTCTTTTATTTTGACCGATGTAAAAAAACTGTACAGATAGGTTTTTTTTGCCAAATTTCATGAACAGCCGCTCTTACTGCACGTCGTGTTGCCTCTCGAATAAGTTCATTATTTTTCTGTTTCATGCGTGGGATATTATAAACTGTGTTTTCTACGATATCTAAAAGAATATCTTTTAAACTTTCCCCCTTTCCATTACTTTCAGGTAACCCGAATGTTGTTAGACCTATATCCCCTAATAATTCATGCTTACTATTTATATGGAGAGAAATAGTAACATGACCAGCATAACTTAGTTTACGGCGTTCACGAATCCCTAATTCATCTTCATCTCCAATTAAGCAACCATCCTTATAGATGCGGCCAACAGGAACTTGATCAATAACTTCTACAGGCTCTGGTGCAAGACGTAACATATAGCCATTTCTGATATCCATAACAGTTTTAATACCCGCTTGACGTGCTAAAATTGCCTGAGCCTTAAGATGCATTGCTTCCCCATGTACAGGGACAAGTATTTGTGGCTTTATCCAATCATACATCTGTAAAAGTTCTGAACGACGGGGATGACCTGAAACATGAACAAGTGCATCTTCATTCGTAATAATTTTAATACCCAAATCAATGAAACGATTTTGTACCTCAATAATCGCTTTTTCGTTTCCTGGAATACTTCGTGATGAATAAATAACGGTATCACCAGCGGAAAGTGCAATATTTTTCATTCCATCACGTGACAGTTTAGCCAAAGCAGCACATGGCTCACCTTGGCTCCCTGTGACAATTAAAACAAGATCTTTTCGCGAGATGTAGCCATAATCATCTTCCGTTACAAATGGTGCTAAATCATTCATATAACCAAGCTCTTGTGCAACCATAATACTTCGCTTAAGGGAACGCCCAATGACAAGCACCTTACGTCCAGCAGCTTCAGCTGCAAGAGCAATAGAACGTATCCGACCAATATTAGAAGAAAAAGTTGCTATCGCAACGCGCCCTTCAGCTTTAGAAATAATCTCTGAAAGACTGGCTTGAACTTGCTGTTCTGAAGGAGAGATACCATCCCGACATGCATTTGTGGAATCACAAAGTAATGCTAAAATACCTTTTTTGCCTAAAGCACGAAATCTTTTTTCATCGGTTACAGCCCCGAGTGAAGGGGTATGATCAATTTTCCAATCACCAGTATGAATCACAGTCCCCAAAGAGGTTGTAATTGCTAAAGATACAGATTCTGGTATTGAATGGTTAACGGCTATAGCCTCTACAGCAAAGGAACCTACCTGAAAACAATCACCAGCTTGAAAAATATTGAGTAAAATTTTTTGAGATTCAAAATCTAATTGTTTTTTAGTTTCCAATAATCCTGCCGTAAAAGGCGTACAGTAAATTGGTACTTGTAACTTTGGACATAAATCAAGAACGGCCCCATAATGATCTTCATGTGCATGTGTTAAAACAAGACCCCGTATATTGTGTTTTTCACTTTCTAGAAAACGAATATCAGGCAAAACAAGATCGACACCTGGTAATTCAGAACCAGCAAAACTAACCCCCATATCAACCAGCAGCCATTCACGAAGACTTTGGGGACCAAATCCGTAAGCAGCTAAATTCATCCCTATCTCACCTACACCTCCCAGAGGTAAAAAAACAAATTCATTCTTATTGGCTGCAACCATAAACATCTCCCAAATCATTAAGGTATTTGATGATAAAATAATTTTTCAACAACGGCCTGCATTAGACAGAATCAGCCAAACCAAAATGAACATCCCCAGCTGTTATAATTGCTGTCTGACCGTCTTTTTGCTTTATGATGCAGTTAAAATCACTATCAAGACCATCAAAAATACCCTCAATGACTTTTTCATCATTCACCACTTTGACATATTTCCCAAGATGAGCGGAGTATAAAAGCCATTTTTTTCGGATTATTTCACATCCTTTTGGTTGTTTCCAAAGAAGGTAATTTTTAGAAAAACACTCCGTCAAAACCGTAAATAATTGTTCTGCATCAATATGCAAACCGATATTCTTTAAGCTTGAAGTGGAATAGGGCGCATCTTCATAATTATATTTCACATTTATTCCAATACCAATAACCAAGGCATATTGTTGTGATGACAATTTTAAAATCTCAAGCAAAACTCCAGAGCTTTTTTCTCCTCTGAGCAAAATATCGTTTGGCCATTTTAAGCTCACAATATTGTTTGTCTGCTTTTCCTCTTTTATCAATTGTTTTATTGCCTCTGCCACACTTACTCCAGCAACAAAACCAAGTTGAGCCGCAGTTTGATGAACAATATCATCAATTAATAAAAGACTAGAATAAAGGTTCCCTTTTGGACTAGACCAAGTCCTCCCTCTTCTTGCTCTTCCCTGTGATTGTTCTTGTGCAACAATCCAAAGATTACCTTGATGACCAGTTTGCGCTTTTCGTTGCGCAATGAGATTTGTTGAATCAACACTATCGTACGCTTCAACAGTGTATCCCTGTTTTTGTGCAAAATCTGATAAAGTATAAACCATATTCATTAAAACAATGCTGTTGCTGCTTTTTCTGCTAGCTCAGCGAACCAAACTCCAAAAAGCGCGTAAAATAAAATAAAGAATACAGAAAGACCAAGACAAAATTGAAGCTCTTTCGATAAAGCAACAAAATGCGCTTGTGCATCATCAAACCACATAATTTTAATGACTCGCAAATAGTAAAAAGCCCCAACGACAGACGCTATCATCCCAACGACAGCAAGTGGCGTAAGTCCAGCGTGGACAGCAGCAGAAAAGGTATACCACTTTCCAAAAAAACCAGCCATAGGTGGTATACTGGCTAAAGAGAAAAGCTGTATTGTCATCACAACAGCCATAAACGGATTCGTCTTTGCTAACCCTGAAAGATCATAAATATTTTCAACATTTCCATTCTGAGAGCGCATTCCAAGAATAAAGGCAAATGAACCAAGCGTCATTCCAAGATAAATAGTCATATAAAGGATAACACTTTTTATCCCAAGCATATCTCCAGCAGATAAACCAACAAGTGCATAACCCATATGACTGATCGACGAATAAGCCATTAAGCGCTTAATATTATTCTGACCGATTGCAGCAAAAGCACCCAGTATCATTGATGCAATCGCCATGAACACCAAAATTTGTTGCCATGCAGGCATCACGTTATCAACACGCCCTAGGGGAATAAAGGTCACCACAATAATACGGATGGTTAAAGCCATTGCAGCAACTTTAGGGGCACCAGCAAAAAATGCTGTAATCGGTGTGGGCGCTCCTTCATAAACATCAGGTGTCCACATATGAAACGGAACAGCAGAAATTTTGAAAGCCAAACCAGCTAAAATAAAGACAATTCCAAAAATGACCCCCAATTGTACATTTTTGCCTTTTAAAGCAAGAGCAATTTCGTGAAAACCAATTTGACCGGTAAAACCATAAAGCAAAGAAATACCATAAAGAAGCAAACCTGAAGATAATGCTCCTAAAACAAAGTATTTTATACCGGCTTCAGAAGATTTTACATTATTACGATTAATCGCTGCTAAAACATATAAAGCTAAAGATTGCAGCTCTAACCCCATATAAAGCGACAGCATATTACCCGCTGAAATCATAAACATCATTCCAAGGGTTGCTAAAAGAACAAGTACTGGAAACTCAAATATATTAAACTTTTGTGCATTGGCAAAACCAACAGACATGATAAGAGAAAAGAGTGCACCAATAAGCATTAAAATTTTCATATAACGACTAAAGGAATCGATAACGAGCGCATTGGTTTGAAATGAACCATTTTTCGGAAAAATTATAAGAATAATAATGGTTGCCACAAGAATTGCTATGGCTAAACCTGTCACTGTTAAAGAAGCACGTGTATTGGAATAAACACCAATCATAAGCAGCACGACAGCTCCTAATGCAATTAAAAGCTCTGGAAGAATTAAGACTAATTGCGCTATTATTTCAGTTTGCATGTGCATTCTTCCCTTATCTAGTGCAGTTTATTGATGAGGGTTTCTACGGAAAACGCCGTTGCCTTAAGAATAGGCGTTGGATAGATACCAAAGAATATTGTAAGAATAACCATTGGATAAAGGAGGAATTTTTCTCTTAAAGAAAGATCTATTAATACTTTTAAATTCTCTTTATCCAAGGAACCAAAAACCACACGCCGATAAAGATAAAGGGCATAGGCTGCCGATAAGATAACACCTGTTGTTGCTAAAACAACAACCAATTTATTTACTTGAAAAACACCTATTAAGGTTAAAAATTCACCCAAAAATCCTGAGCTTCCAGGCAAACCAACATTTGCCATGGTGAAAATTAAGAAAACAACAGCATATTTAGGCATATTATTCACTAAACCACCAAACGCTGAAATTTCACGTGTATGCAAGCGATCATAGATAACCCCAACACAAAGAAACAATGCTGCTGAAACAATTCCATGGGATAGCATCTGATAAATAGCCCCTTGTATCCCCTGTTCATTCGCAGCAAAAATACCCATCGTTACATATCCCATATGCGCTATTGAGGAATATGCAATAAGTTTTTTGATGTCACTTTGAACAAGTGCAACCAGTGATGTATAAATAATAGCGATAAGCGATAATGTGAAAACAAAAGGCGCAAAATCTGCTGAAGCGATAGGAAACATAGGCAAAGAAAAACGAAGAAAACCATACCCACCTAATTTAAGTAAGACACCAGCTAAAATAACAGAACCCGCTGTCGGTGCTTCTACGTGAGCATCAGGAAGCCATGTATGAACTGGCCACATTGGCATTTTAACTGCGAAAGAAGCAAAAAATGCAAGCCATAGCCATATTTGCATATGAGCAGGAAACTGATAATTGAGTAAAGTTGGTATATCAAGTGTCCCAGCCTCCCAATACATAACCATAAGAGCAACCAGCATAAGCACTGAACCAAGTAAAGTATATAAGAAAAACTTTATACTTGCATAAACACGACGTGCTCCTCCCCATACACCTATAATGATAAACATTGGAATGAGGCTGCCTTCAAAAAAAACATAGAATAGCATTGCATCAAGAGCACAAAAAACACCAATAATCGCAACTTCTAGAAGAAGAAACGCAATCATATAGGCTTTTAATCTCTCTTTAACATTCTCCCAACTTGCTAAAATACAGAAAGGCAAAAGAAAAGCCGAGAGAACAACAAAAAGAATAGAAATACCATCGACCCCCATATGATAGCTAATACCCCCCCCTAACCAACTGGATTTTTCAACCATTTGAAAATTTTGGTTGCTAGAATCAAATCCTATCCAAATAATTAAAGAAATAATAAAAACAAATAGAGTCGTAAAAAATGCGACATTACGTATATTATGGCGTGCTACTTCACTATCATCTTTGATAAACAAAATCAGAAGAACACCAACAAGCGGCAAAAATGTAACCGTAGAAAGAATAGGCCAATCGGTCATTAGTTTACGCCCCCGATCATCATCCATGTAATGAGCAATGCAACGCCGATAAGCATTGCAAATGCATAGTGGTAAAGATAGCCTGTTTGCATTCGAACAACTCTATTTGTAATATCAACAACACGCGCTGCAATACCATTGGGACCTAGACCATCAATAATCTTACCGTCTCCCACTTTCCAAAGAAAAGAACCAATTCTAAAGGTAGGACGAACAAATAAAAAGTTATATAATTGATCGAAATACCACTTTTGGTAAAGAAAGTGATACACTCCTGGCATAATACGCGCCATTTTCTTTGGAAGAGAGGGAGCCACAATATAAAATAAATAAGCCAACATAAACCCAAGAATCATTGCTATAAAAGGCGACCATTTTACCCAATTAAAAACATGGTGAGCATCATGAAGAATATGATTATGGCTGCTTGTAAATAATGCTCCCTTCCAAAAAGCATTATACAAGTCACCAAAAAAGTAAGATTGGAAAACGACACCAGAAAATATTGCTCCAATAGATAAAAGAAAGAGTGGAATCAACATAACTGGAGGCGATTCATGAACATGATGCATCACATCAACTGTTGCCCGTGGTTTACCATGGAATGTCATAAAGATAAGTCGCCATGAATAGAAACTTGTTAAAAAGGCAGCAAAAACAAGAAGATAAAAAGCATATCCTGAAGCAATATTATGAGATGCAAAAGCAGACTCTATAATCGCATCTTTTGAGAAAAAACCTGCAGTCCCGAAAAGTGTTCCTGGAATTCCAACACCGGTCAAGGCAATGGTCCCGACCATCATCATCCAATAGGTGACCTTTATATGTTTGCGTAACCCACCCATTTTTCGCATATCTTGTTCATCAGATACAGCATGAATCACAGAACCTGCACCAAGAAACAATAAGGCTTTAAAAAAAGCATGCGTAAAAAGATGAAAGACAGCAGCGCCATAAGCTCCAACACCTAATGCCACAAACATATAACCAAGTTGAGAGCATGTAGAATAAGCAATAACACGCTTAATATCGTTCTGCACCAACCCCACAGTTGCTGCAAAAAACGCTGTTGTTGCACCAACAATAATAATCACGGTCAAAGCAGTTGAAGAAAGTTCAAAAATTGGCGACATACGCGCAACCATAAAAACACCAGCCGTTACCATTGTAGCGGCATGAATAAGCGCTGATACAGGGGTTGGTCCTTCCATTGCATCAGGCAGCCAAGTATGTAAAAGAAATTGTGCGGATTTTCCCATCGCACCAATAAATAATAAAAGACATGTAATGGTAATTGCCGTCTGCCCATCAAATTGCCAATCTAAAAATGTCATATTTTGTATAAAGCTCTTGTCGGCAGCTTTTGCAAAAATAGAGGCAAAATCAACCGATTGAAACAAAACAAAAATACTAAAGATTCCTAAGAGAAAACCAAAGTCTCCAACACGGTTAACTACAAAAGCTTTCATTGCGGCCTTATTAGCAGAATCGCGCTGAAACCAAAAACCAATGAGTAAATAAGAAGCAAGTCCGACACCTTCCCATCCAAAAAACATCTGAATCAAATTATTGGATGTGACCAACATAAGCATCATAAATGTAAACAAAGAAAGATAAGAAAAAAAACGAGACCTTGAAGGGTCATGGTGCATATAACCAATTGAATAAATATGCACCAATGCCGAAACACTGTTTACAACAATAAGCATGACAGTTGTTAATGTATCAACATGTAAAGCCCAATTAAAGCTTAAGTCACCAACAGTCATCCAATGTAATACCAATACATCAATCGCTGGAATATGACCAAGTGCAATACTGAAAAATGCTATCCACGATAATATGGCAACAACAACCATAAAGCTACATGTTATCAATTCACTCGCACGATCTCCTATCGTTTTTCCACCTAGTGCAGCAATTAAAAAACCCAAAAGCGGAAGAAAGACAATCGTATAATACATCACTGGTTAGCCTTTCATTACATTAACATCTTCAACCGCAATGGAACCACGATTACGGAAAAAAACGACCAGAATTGCTAAACCAATGGCAGCTTCAGCAGCTGCTACGGTTAAGACAAATAAAGCGAATACCTGACCAACGAGATCATGAAGAAATGCTGAAAATGCAACAAAATTGAGATTAACTGAAAGCAATATAAGCTCAATGGACATCAAGATAATAATCACATTTTTTCTGTTGAGAAAAATTCCAGCAATACCAATTGTAAACATCAAAGCAGAAACAGTGAGATAATGTGTAATATCAATATACATCTACATAGCCCCCCTTACATACCTTTGCCTGATTCAACTTGTTTGATTTCAATGGCACTTTCTACCGTTCTAGAAACTTGCTCCGCAATAGATTGCCGCTTTACTCCTAATTTATGACGAAGTGTTAAAACAATAGCTCCAATCATTGCAACCAATAAAATCATTCCAGCAATTTGAAAATAGAAAACATAATCCGTATAGAGAATATCACCTAATGCTTGTGTATTTGTTCGCTGCGCTAAATCTGGCATTGGTTGCGTAACATGCGTTCTCAAGACTGGAGAAAAATAGCTACTCATAAAAACAACAATCAATTCTACAGCGATAATAATGCCAATAAGAGCCCCAATCGGAGCATACCGAAGAGTTCCACTCTTTAACTCAGCAAAATCAACATCAAGCATCATAACGACAAATAAAAATAAAACAGCGACAGCTCCAACATAAACAACAAGCAGAATAAGCCCCAAAAACTCTGCTCCTGCAAGTAAAAACAAAGCTGCTGCATTAAAAAATGCGAGGATTAAAAACAAAACAGAATGCACTGGATTGCGTGCTGTAATAACAATAACTGCACTTGTTAGCATAATAAAAGCAAACAAATAGAAAAATGCCGCCGCTAGATCTGTTAGCATAGGCTTCTCCTTAATTATTCAAACAATTGGTATAAACTTCATACCAGATTACAATTTATCGGAAAAATATCCGACACCTCATTTAACGATACACTTAACGATAAGGCGCATCCATCAATATATTTCGAGCAATTTCTCGCTCCCAGCGATCTCCATTCAATAAAAGCTTTTCTTTATCATAATAAAGTTCTTCACGTGTTTCCGTCGCAAACTCAAAATTTGGACCTTCGACAATAGCTTCAACCGGACAGGCTTCTTGACAAAAACCACAGTAGATACATTTAACCATGTCTATATCATAACGGACAGTTCTACGTGTACCATCATTGCGCCGTGGCCCAGCTTCAATTGTAATCGCTTGAGCAGGACAAATCGCTTCACATAATTTACAAGCAATACACCGTTCTTCACCATTTGGATAGCGACGCAATGCATGCTCACCACGAAAACGCTGAGATACAAAACCTTTTTCATAAGGATAATTAATCGTGGGTTTTGGTGAAAAAAATTGACGCATAGCTAAGAAAAAAGCACTCACAAATTCCAATAGAAGAAGTGACTTTGCCGCCTGAATAAAACCTGACATCGTAAAATCTCCTCTTAAACGAAATCCGTAAACTTTAAAAAAGCAGCAGTTATCACAACCATTGTTAGTGAGAGAGGAAGAAAAACCTTCCAACCAAGCCGCATGAGCTGATCATAGCGATAACGTGGAACAAATGCTTTGACCATAGCAAACCAAAAAAATACAAAACAGACTTTTAAAACAAACCAAATGATACCAGGAACCCAATTAAGCCACCAAACATCTAAGGGAGGCAGCCAACCGCCTAAAAATAGAATGGTTGTTAATGCGCACATTAAAACAATCGCAACATATTCACCTAGAAAGAAGAGCATGTAAGGCGTTGAAGAATATTCTACCATATGACCAGCAACAAGTTCAGATTCTGCTTCCACCAAATCGAATGGAGGACGGTTTGTCTCTGCAAGCGCAGAAATAAAAAATATAATAAACATTGGAAAAAGGACCAACCAATTCCAATCGAGAAAACTGTTAAAAGGAAGACCAAGAGTTGTACCAAGCCCGTGCGTTTGTTTAAAAACAATTGTTGTGAGATCTAACGAACCACTTATTAAAATGACAGTCACAAGCACAAAACCAATGGAAACTTCATAAGAAACCATTTGTGCCGCCGAACGAAGAGCTCCTAAGAAAGGATATTTTGAATTTGATGCCCATCCCCCCATAATAACACCATAAACTTCAAGAGATGAAATGGCTAAAATATAAAGCAAGCCAACATTAATCTTTGCAACCTCCCAGCCCTCATTGACAGGAATAACAGCCCAAGTTGATAAAGCAAGTGTCGCTGAAACAAAAGGAGCCAAAAGAAAAACCCCCTTATTTGCACCTGCTGGGATAATAGGTTCTTTCACAACAAATTTAATTAAATCTGCAAAAGACTGTAACAAACCCCATGGTCCAACAACGTTTGGTCCACGACGCAATTGTACCGCTGCCCAAATTTTTCTATCGGCATAAAGAAGATAAGCAACTAAGACCAAAAGAACGACCAAAAGAAGAAGTGTTTTTCCGATTATAATGAGTAATGGCAACAGCCAAGTCATAAAGAAATCATACATCATTATTCCTTTTCCTTTGCCCTTACTTTACTGTTTGTGTAGCACGTTTTTTTGCAAGAGATGAACATTCAGCCATAACAGCAGAAGCACGTGCTATCGGATTTGTTAAATAAAAATCTTTAACCATAGAAGTAAATGCTTGACTCTCGAGAGAAACCATTTTTGAACCAAGCGCCTTAAGACCACTTATATCAGAAGGCACTATATCATCAACAGCACAAAGGTGTGGATAATCATTAAACAAGCATTGCCTTAATTGAGAAAGAGAATCAAAAGGGAGCTTTTGTCCTAAAATATCCGATAAAGCACGCAAAATAGCCCAATCTTCTTTTGCTTCACCTGGAGCAAAACCAGCCCGATTTGTCATTTGAACACGTCCTTCTGTATTCACATAAAGCCCTGATTTTTCAGTGTAAGCAGATGCAGGCAAAATAACGTCAGCAGCATGTGCACCATTATCACCATGGCTCCCAATATAAACTGTAAAAGCTTTTGTATTGGCTAATTCTACTTCATCAGCACCAAGCAAAAATAGAACTTCACAGGTTTTAAGTATATTTGCAACCCCAAGCTTAGAAGTAAAGCCTATGTCCAACCCTCCAACAATCGATGCTGCATTATGAAGAACCCCAAACCCATTCCATGTCTCACTAAGAGCACCTATATTATCAGCTAATTTAGCAAGACTTTTTAAAACAGATAAACCTTCACTTCCTGAAACCGCTCCCTCTCCGATAAGAATAAGGGGCCTCTTCGCTTCTTTTAAGACATTAAAAAAAACATCCTCTCCACGAATAAGTGTCGTTAATGTATCACTCCCAGATCCAAGGTAAGAATAAGGATAACGTAAATCGACTTTCTCTCCAATTAATGCAATAGGAAAATTGCCCATCCGTTGGCGCTTTAAAATACGCGCATTTAAAACAGCTGCTTCATGACGTGGATTAGATCCCACAATAAGCAGTGCATCAGCCTGTTCAATACCTACAATTGTAGGATTAAAAATATAACTCGAGCGCCCAAACTCTGGCGATAAAGCTCCCCCTCTTTGACGACAATCAAAAAGCGTTGAGCCCAAAGAACTCAATAATGCTTTAAGGGCATACATTTCTTCAACAGAAGCAAGATCCCCCGCAATGGCTCCAATTTTTTCTGGAAAAATTTTAGAGATTACCATTTTAATTTTTGCAAAAGCTTCTGTCCAACTGACAGGTTGAAGCTTTCCATCTTTGCGTACATATGGCTTATCAAGCCGCTGAGTCCGTAATCCATCCCAAATAAAACGCGTTTTATCAGAGATCCATTCCTCATTTACATCTTCATTCGTACGCGGCATAATCCGCATAACTTCACGGCCGCGGCTATCAATACGGATAGCACTACCAAGCGCATCCATCACATCAATCGATTCCGTTTTTACCAATTCCCACGGACGGGCATGAAACGCATAAGGTTTTGAAGTTAGAGCTCCCACTGGACAAAGATCAATAACATTTCCCTGTAATTCAGATGTCATAGCTTTTTCAAGATACGTCGTAATTTCAGCATCTTCACCACGACCGATCAAACCAAGTTCAGAAATACCTGCAACTTCCGTTGTAAAACGAACACACCGTGTACAATGAATACACCGTGTCATAACAGTTTTGACGAGAGGTCCAATATATTTATCTTCTACAGCACGTTTATTTTCTGTATAACGAGAACAATCTCGTCCATAAAGCATTGCTTGATCTTGAAGATCACACTCTCCCCCTTGATCACACACTGGACAATCCAAAGGATGATTAATGAGAAGAAATTCCATAACACCTTCACGTGCTTTTTTTACCATCGGTGTATTGGTAAAAATCTCAGGTGCCTCACCGTTAGGCCCCAATCGTAAATCACGAACCCCCATAGCACAAGAAGCCTGAGGTTTTGATGGACCACCCTTAACCTCAACTAAACACATACGACAATTTCCAGCAATTGACAAAGATTCATGAAAACAAAAACGTGGAATTTCTACCCCAGCCGCCTCAGCAGCCTGAAGCAAAGTGTAGTAATCAGGAACTTCAATCTCTTTGCCATCAACTTTGATATTTATCATCACCCATCCAACCTGCGGATAACCCACTTAAAATTTGCATTCGGTTGCTCTTAAAACAAAATCCTTTATTAAACCGCTTCTAAAGCAATATTTTTGCTTTGGACTACATTTCGCGTGTATTCATCAATTCTACGCTCGATTTCCGGACGAAAATTACGTATCAACCCCTGTACAGGCCATGCGGCAGCATCACCAAGCGCACAAATAGTGTGTCCTTCAACCTGTTTAGACACTTCAAACAAAAGATCAATCTCGCGTTTTTGCGCTCTTCCCTCAACCATACGCCCTAAAAGACGCATCATCCATCCCGTCCCCTCACGACACGGTGTACACTGACCACAACTCTCGTGCTTGAAAAAAGCAGCTATACGCCAAATTGCCTTGATAATATCGGTTGATTTATCCATAACAATCATTCCCCCTGTGCCAAAAGAAGACCCGACATCTCGCATCCCATCAAAATCCATGATCGCATCGATCATATCCTCACCACGAACGACTGGACAAGAAGCCCCCCCTGGAATAACTGCTAAAAGATTATTCCATCCACCACGAACACCACCCGTATGTTTTTCAATTAATTCACGGAATGAAACACCAAGAGCGTCTTCAAATGTACAAGGTGCATTAACATGCCCTGAAACCATAAATAATTTCGTTCCAACATTATTTGCTCGTCCGATTGATGAAAACCACGAAGCACCTCGCCGCAAAATCGTTGGAACAACGGCAATAGACTCTACATTATTTACTGTTGTTGGACAGCCATAAATCCCCATATTGGCAGGAAATGGTGGTTTAAGCCGAGGTTGTCCCTTTTTTCCCTCAAGACTTTCAAGAAGAGCCGTTTCTTCACCACAAATATAAGCACCAGCTCCATGATGAATAACAATATCACAAGCATGCCCATATTTCGTTTTTTTACCAAGTAAACCCGCATCATAGCATTCATCAACGGCAGCTTGAAGCGCTTCACGTTCACGAATATATTCACCACGAATATAAATAAAAGCAACATTGGCTCCCATAGCAAAAGTAGCGATTGCACATCCTTCAATCAAAGTGTGGGGGTCATGACGTAAAATATCACGGTCTTTACAAGTTCCAGGTTCAGATTCATCGGCATTGACAACCAAATAATGAGGACGCCCATCATTCTGCTTTGGCATAAAGGACCACTTCATTCCAGTAGGAAAACCAGCACCACCACGACCGCGTAAACCCGATGCCTTCACTTCATCAATGACCCAATCACGACCTTTGTCAATCATTTCTTTCAGACCATTCCAATGCCCACGCAACATCGCAGCCTTTAATGATTTGTCTTTTAAACCATAAATATTGGTGAAGATACGATCTTTATCAGCTAGCATACCCCACCTTTTTTTCTATTACCCATAGCATTTTCCGCTTTTCCTCAAATGCAGTTTTTAAATATCTTTTCAAGACTTCTTACTTTTCGTTAAATGTTGCCGTCATGGGTAGAATAATAAAATATTTTCTCAAGAAAAATACTTAATTATGTTCCCCATTCTTTCCTTATCCTTTTTTGGTGAAGACTTGAGAGATCTTTTTTTCTTTCTCATCATCAATAAGAGAAGTTAAACCACTAATCGGTTCCGACGATTTACGACTATTTTGCGGACCAACCGCTATCTCAGAACCCTTACCTGCTTCAAATGCATCAATAATTTCTTCAAGGCGTTCAGCTGTAAGATCTTCATAAGTATCTTTAAAAATCATAACCATCGGAGCATTCACACAAGCACCAAGACACTCCACCTCTTCCCATGATAAGGTTCCATCCTGATTGGTCGCAAAAGGTTCATGATGAATTTTTTTCTGACAAACTTTAATCAATTCGTCAGAACCACGTAACATACAAGGCGTTGTACCACAAACTTGAATATGCGCTTTTGTTCCAACAGGCTTAAGCTGAAACTGAGTATAAAAAGTAGCAACTTCTAAGACACGGATATAAGCCATGGAAAGAATCTGAGCAATATGCTCAATCGCTGCACGTGTCACCCAACCATCTTGCTCTTGAGCACGCATTAATAATGGAATTACAGCAGACTGCTCACGCCCTGCAGGATATTTTTTTATGGTATTTTTTACCCATATCTGATTTTCTTTTGTAAAAGAAAACTCAGCGGGCTGATAAACATCATCTGCAAGACGGCGTACGGACATTAGCGATCAACCTCCCCAAAAACAATATCAATCGAACCCAAAATAGCTGTAGCATCTGCTAACATATGACCTCTGGTTAAAAAATCCATAGCTTGGAGATGAGCAAACCCAGGAGCACGCAACTTGACACGATAAGGCTTATTGGTTCCATCAGAAACAAGATAAACACCAAACTCACCCTTCGGAGCTTCCACAGCAACATATACTTCTCCAGGAGGTGTATGAAAACCTTCCGTATAGAGTTTAAAGTGATGAATCAGTGCTTCCATCGAGCTTTTCATTTCACTCCGCGTCGGTGGTACAATTTTGCGATCCAAGCTCGAAACCGGTCCATTTTTTTCAGTACTCAGTAAACGTTCCACACATTGGCGCATAATTTTCGCTGATTGACGCATTTCTTCCATACGAATAAGATAGCGATCATAACAATCGCTATTTTTACCTATAGGAATATCGAATTCCATTTCATCGTAACATTCATAAGGCTGACTTTTACGCAAATCCCATGGAACACCAGCTCCACGAATCATAACCCCAGAAAAACCGCGTGCCCAAGCTTCATCAATACTTACAACGCCAATATCCACATTACGCTGCTTAAAAATCCGATTTGGGGTCACAAGCGCATCAAGTTTTCCGAGAGAAACAAGAAATGGATCAATAAAATCACCAATATCCTCAACTAAAGATTCTGGTAAATCTTGATGCACGCCACCAGGACGAAAATAATTTGCATGAAGACGAGCACCACAGGCACGCTCATAAAAAATCATCAATCTTTCACGTTGCTCAAATCCCCAAAGCGGTGGTGTTAAAGCACCAACATCCATTGCCTGTGTCGTTACATTAAGCAAATGATTAAGAATACGCCCAATTTCAGAAAACAAAACACGTATTAATTGCCCTCTTTTAGGAACTTTTATATCTAATAACTTTTCAATAGCAAGAACAAAAGCATGTTCCTGATTCATAGGAGCAACATAATCCAAACGATCTAGATAAGGACCAGCTTGGAGATAAGTCTTTGTTTCCATTAATTTTTCAGTACCGCGATGCAACAACCCAATATGTGGATCTACACGCTCAACAACTTCACCGTCCAGCTCCAGAACCATGCGCAAAACCCCATGCGCGGCAGGATGCTGCGGACCAAAATTGATATTAAAGTTTCGAACATTGACCTCAGCCACAATCAACCCCTTGCTTTTTAAAAAACTTCATATCAAATATCAAAAAATCTATCACGCTAAAAAATATTTAATTATTTAAGAAATACAGTACTCTAATATAATGCCTTATCAAAACCAATATTATTTTTTTTCATCTGCTTTCCCATCACATGGCAAAGTATACTGTCCTCCTTCCCAAGGAGAAAGAAAATCAAAATTACGCATCTCTTGACGCAAAACAACAGGCTCATAAATCACCCTCTTTGCTTCATTATCATAACGGCATTCAACAAATCCTGTCACAGGAAAGTCTTTGCGTAAAGGATATCCTTCAAACCCATAATCTGTTAAAATCCGTCTCAAATCCGGGTGTCCTGAAAATAAAACCCCATACATATCATACGTTTCACGTTCATACCACTCTGCGCCAGGATAAACCGTACAAGCTGAAGCAACAGGAGTATTTTCATCCGTACGAACTTTTACACGTAAGCGTAAATTCTCACGAGGAGATAACAATTGGTAAGAAACATCAAAGCGCTTATCGCGAAAAGGATAATCCACACCACTAATGTCTGTAAGATTAATAAATTGACAGCGAGAATCATCACGAACAAACATTAAGACATCGATAATTGCATCAAGACGTGCCACAATGGTCAATTCACCAAAAGCAAGAACAGTCTCTTCAAGCTTATTTTTTAATTTGTTTTCCAAATAAGCAGCAAGCTCAACCAATGTTTCATCCACCATGACAAGAAAACTCTCTATCGCTCTATGGATCCGGTACGACGGATTTTTTTCTGTAGCAACAATATGCCGTATAATAATGCCTCTGCTGTAGGTGGACACCCTGGGACATATATATCGACAGGCACGATACGATCACATCCCCGCACTACTGAATAGGAATAATGATAATATCCCCCACCGTTTGCACATGATCCCATAGAAATCACATAACGTGGCTCTGGCATCTGATCGTACACTTTTCTTAAAGCAGGAGCCATCTTATTTGTTAGAGTACCTGCCACCACCATCACATCTGACTGGCGGGGTGAAGCTCGTGGTGCATATCCAAAACGCTCATTATCATAATGAGGCATTGAGCATTGCATCATTTCGATAGCACAACAAGCCAAACCAAAACTCATCCACATTAAAGAACCGGTACGTGCCCAAGTAATCAAAGCATCTGCCGAGGTAACTAAAAACCCCTTATCTGATAATTCAGCATTGATATCACGAAAAAACTTATCGTCAGATCCTATCAGCCCACCAGTATTTGGATCAATGATTCCTTTTGGTTTTGGAGCCTCAATCGTTGAATTATTAGATATTAATTCCATTCAAGGGCTCCTTTTTTCCATTCATATATAAATCCAATAGTCAAAATCGCTAAAAACACAATCATCGACCAAAAGCCAAACATACCTATTGATTCGAATGAAACAGCCCAAGGAAAAAGAAATGCAACTTCAAGATCAAAAATAATAAATAAAATTGACACCAAATAGAAACGAATATCAAACTTCATGCGTGCATCACTAAATGAATTAAACCCACATTCATAAGCCGATAATTTTTCAGGATCGGGGGAACGATATGCTACAATGTAAGGTGTAATCAACAAAACTCCAGCAATAACCGCTGACACAATAATGAAAATCAAGACTGGCAAATAAGAGCTCAATAAATAAGCCATAACCCTCTTCCATCGTAACGAAATGCCTGAGTTTAACACAATGATTCAATATTGCGAGACCAAACAGACAAATTTAACAATCGCTCTATTAACTCTATTCATACTGCTTCAAAGGCATACAGAGCGATACTTTTCTTATCGGCATAGGTAACGCAGAGCAAAGAAAGACGCAAGCCCTATTCTTATAAACCATATAAAAAGAAAGAAAAAACATATTTATTCCCAATCAAACACTCCACCACATCACTCATAGCATATGGATATTTTAAAAAGGAAATTTCATAAGGAATCACGAAATGGCGCGAGTGACGGGGCTCGAACCCGCGACCTCCGGCGTGACAGGCCAGCACTCTAACCAACTGAGCTACACCCGCGCATTTTTTCGAACCAATTTAATTTGGTACAAGCGGTCGTGTAAGGGGTTCATGCGTTTATGTCAAGAAGGATTATGCATTTTTAAAAAAAATTATCAAATACCATCTTTATTCTTGCGTTTAGAAAAATTTTTCCTTAAAGAGTCTCCATTCAATTGCTGATCATTGCATTGGGCGATTAGCTCAGCTGGTAGAGCGCCTCGTTTACACCGAGGATGTCGGGAGTTCGAGTCTCTCATCGCCCACCATATAGCTTTATATT
>NZ_JBHIRW010000004.1:0-110553 GCF_042197445.1 Bartonella sp. AA1HLJMS
CGGGATGATGTGCAAGAGCTCGTTTTTACTGCTTCACCAGAGGAAATTTTAACGCCATTTAAACAAACACGAGAGCCGATGAGGGAAAAGTCAATGCACGAGATGTTAGAGGAGGTCGTGCATAAAAAACAAGAGTTGTTGGAAGAAAACCCAAGTTTATTTCCTGAACTTTCTGATGTTGAGCGTGACGGGCAAGCAGAACATATTATTCGGGAAATTCTTGAGGATTCTGAAGCTTTTTATCGTTCAACAGCGGTGCTTTATCAAGATTTTTCAGTTCGTTGCCGTATCCATGGGATGTCAAAGGTTCCTTTTAATCTTTCACAATTTCGGCGTAAATTGGCTATTGCTCAGGCTTTTGTTGATGAACAAACGGCTGTCAGTGAACATTGGAAACATATTTTGCAGATATCAGAAAGTTTGGAAGAAGATGTTCAAGGAGTCTTCTTGAACGTGGCACAGTCCGCATTAGGGGGAAAGCCATGTCCATCTGATGCATTTTTAGCACGTCTTTATGGGACTCATTCTTTAAGCCGTGCACGCCGACTTTTAACCTACTTTGAAGAGCGTGGACTTATTGTTATTCACACGCATTTTAGTGGTCAACGTATTGTTGCCTTTCCTGATCTTGGTGTTGAAACAGCGCCGGGAGACCCCAAGGAACCACTTTAACCAAATAAGCTGGAAACCGATTGTTCTGCTGCTGTCCTTGCTATTGCTTCTCCCATAAGGTCGGCAATGGGCAAAACACGAATATTATGGGTTTTCTCAATAGCTTGTGTTGGCATAATTGAATCTGTAATAACCAATTCTTTCATCTCTGAATTGGCAATTCGCTCGATTGCATTACCAGAAAGAACACCGTGCGTGATATAAGCCGTGACACTATTGGCACCATGTTTAAGCAGAGCACTTGCTGCATTGCATAAAGTTCCACCTGAATCAACAATATCATCAAGCAAAAGGCAATCTTTTCCCGATACATCTCCAATGATATTCATAACTTCTGATTCACCGGGGCTTTCGCGACGTTTATCCACAATAGCGAGCAAACTGTTCAAGCGCTTGGCGAGCGCGCGCGCGCGCACCACACCACCCACATCAGGTGAAACAACGATAACATTTTCAAGAGAATAATGCACTTTGACATCGCGAGAAATGACAGGAACAGCATAGAGATTATCCGTAGGGATATCAAAAAAACCTTGAATTTGTCCTGCATGAAGGTCCAATGTTAAAACACGATGGGCCCCTGCTTCAGTAATTAGGTTGGCAACAAGTTTTGCAGAAATAGGAGTTCGTGGTCCTGGTTTTCTATCTTGGCGGGCATAGCCAAAATAGGGGATAACAGCTGTAATACGACGCGCAGAAGAACGACGAAGGGCATCAATCATGATGAGTAATTCCATCAAATGATCATTTGCGGGATAGGATGTAGATTGCAAAACAAAAACATCTTGTCCACGTACATTTTCATGCAGTTCTACGAAAATTTCTTGATCAGCAAAGCGCTTTACAGTCGCTTTGCCTAAGGGGATGTTCAAATAATTTGCAACATCTTCAGCTAGGCGTGGATTAGAATTTCCGCAGAAAAGTTTCATAGTAGAACCTCTGAATCATCATGGTGGGAATGCGACACGGTTTTTAATTTCTTTTTATTAAATTGCAAGAGAACAATTACAAAAGCCTTACAATTTTATCGATTATTATTAAAGAGCTATGCAGTATGTTTTCTCTTTTTCCAAAAGTTTATTACTTTTAGAGCAAAGTTTTTTCTCCATGCGGCAAAGAAATACATATTGATTAAGCTTTTTGGTTATTACTTTATAAAAATACTTTCAATATGGGGAATGCTTCATATTTAAGATGAATGAAGGGGAGTAATAAAAAGAAGTATCATCTTGCCTTCAATCATTATAACCAAACATTGAAAATGATCATAGCGAAGGCTATCATATTTTATGGGCTGGTAGATAATTTCGTGAAAAAAGCAAAGTACAATGGGATTTATTTTTACATTTGGGTAAAAAGTTTAGTTTTGCAGTTTTGGTATTGTTCTCAAGCATAAAGAGGCTCATCTTTTGTTTTTCAGCATAATAGCAGAAATCTGCCGTCCGTAATCGGGTTCGTTGCGGTGTATTGCACGGCGATAGGAGAAAAAACGCTGTTCATCTTGATAGGTACAAAGCTCTACACAAGAAGCATTAACACCTGCTTCTTTGAGTTGGTTTATAATAAATGCCCATAGATTAAAATAAAAGCGATTTATTTTGTCTGTTTTTAAAAAATATTTTTGGTATTTGCTGTGGTAATCAATAAATTGGTCGTAAAATTCATTTGTTACTTCATAGTGATAAGGGCCAATACAAGGTCCAAGGACTGCTGTTATTGATTGTCTTTTGGCTCCTTGTTTTTCCATAACAGCAATTGTTTTCTCGATAATTCCATTTAAGCTTCCACGCCAGCCAGCATGAGTTGCAGCGATGACTCCAGCTTGTGGATCAGCAAACAGAATGGGTCCGCAATCTGCTGTAAGAACCCCAATAACGAGTTCTGGGGTGGTCGTAACCAGAGCATCAGCTTGAGGAGGTGCACCGATAATTGCTTGATGAGCTACGACAACGTTACAGGAGTGTATTTGATTAACTGTGACTAAATTTTGCGCTTCAATAGAAAAATAATTGGCAATCAAAAGACGATTCTGTACAATATATTCAAGTTGATCATTTGAACCTTTCCCAACATTAAGACTATGATAAAGATTTTTTGAAACACCATCTTGACGTGTAAAAAATCCATGTTTTATTCCATGGGAGTGTAAAGTAGAAAGATTTTTTGCAAGAATGGGATGAGGGATAGATTTCATAAAAGTTCCTTATGGAGATTATTTAAAGTGAGGATGGAGATGTTCATATTTGTCAATGAATATTTCAGATAATGATGTGCTTATTGACAAAAGCGCCGATCATTAAAATTGGGGAGGTATGGAGATATTTTTATCACTGAAATGTAAAACTTTAAATAATTTTCCCATCTGATCTGGACTAGCGAGCCGTTCGATGTCTTGGCGGATTTTGTCTTGCAAAGGAGCACTTTTGCCAACTCCAAGCTGGTTTGCGCGCTCCAGTAGCCCCATTTTAAAAAGAAAATCTCCTTGCTCGAAGATTTCAGCAAAACAGCCCTGTTCAAGAGCTATGTTTTTTAAAAAAGAAAAATCAACATGGGATGTTAAATCATGTTCACCAGGGGCATCAAAAACATCACGAAATCTATGTTTTGAGAGTGCTTGCAAGGTATCGCCAAAGGCAAGCTCACAAGCACCATAGTCGATAAGTAAAGCAGAACCTGTCACTTGCACTAAATGGTGGCTGATTTGTTGCATGAATTGATGCCGTAAGGGGGCATGTTCAAAAATTGTTCCGTCAGGCACTTTAGAACAACAGGTTTGTAGACAAGAAGAGGGAAGTTTATGCGGGGCAGCAATAAAGATGAAATCTCCATTTTGATTGACTGTAATGCGGCGCTCTTTCCATTCTCCATTGACTTTAATATATTGGTTGATAGGGAGTGTATCGAGAAATTCATTAGCAATGAGGAAGAGAGGTTTTGAAGGAATTTGATTAAAATTTTCAATGCTATGGATTTGTTTTTGATAAGAGAAAAGGCGCTTTTTTTGTTCTTTTGCAAGTTTTTTGCTTATTTCGATCAGAAAAATTTCAGCAGCATTAAATGCCGTTTGAGAGAGCTTTTGGATGGTTCGCAAAATGTCATCCATCAAAGTTCCTCGTCCTGGACCTATTTCAGCGAGGATAAAAGGGTGAGGGCACCCTTGAGCTTTCCAGCTTGCAAGAGTCCAAATGCCAATCATTTCTCCAAATAATTGGCTTATTTCAGGTGCTGTAATGAAATCACCAGCACGTCCAAAAGGGGTTTGTGTTTGATAATAACCAAATTGGGGATCGGTGAGTGCCAACGTCATATATTGGCTAACAGTGATTGGTCCATTAAGGACAATCATTTCTTTAATTTTTTCTTTGAGATTGGCCATTTTCTGTCGATTTATATTTAAAGGCGTGGAGAAGAAGATAACCCCCTAAAAGAAGCATGGGAAGAGATAAAGCCATGCCATAGGTAAAACCAGTAGAATGGAAAAGAGTCGAAAACCATTCTGGATCTTCTTGAGGCGCACGGTAAACTTCAGAAATGCTGCGTGTTACTGCGTAGCCTATAATAAATGTTCCTGATACAGTACCGGGACGCTTTAATGCTTTGAATCCAAAAATAAGAAGACACAGGATGATGAAGAGAAGAAATCCTTCCATAAATGCTTCGTAAAGCTGGCTTGGATGGCGCGGTAAATAGTAAGGATCGAGAGGAAAACAAACAGCCCAAGGATGTGTAGTGATATTGCCCCATAACTCTTGGTTGATGAAGTTGCAGATTCGTACAATGCCGATACCAATAGGAGCACCTGCAGCAATGATATCAAACATGGCTCGTATGTTAATATAATTTTTACGGGCAAACCAGATCATAGCAATGATAATACCAATAAGTCCGCCATGAAAGGACATTCCCCCATCCCATACGGCAATAATAGCACTTGGATGGTTAAAATAGTAAATGGGATCCCATACAAGAACTTGTCCTAAACGCCCTCCGATAACAACACTTATGGCAGACCAGACAACAAAATCTCCGATCTTTTCTTTATCCATAGGAGGGTGGTCTCTATACCATAGAGATGTTTTTTTTAATAATTTTTGCGCATACCACCAAGCAAAAAGAATACCCAGTACGTAACCAAGTCCATACCAATGAAGTGCTATGGGACCTAGCTGGATAATGACAGGATCAAGGAAAGACGGAAAAGCAATGGCTGGACAAGACAGATTGTTCATGAGTTAAGCATTTTACATTATACGAGATGAATATGAAGTGACTCTGATGGTCAGAAATGACAGATGAATGCACAATGGTCAAGTCAGTAGGGAGGCTAGTCAGAAAGGGAGATAGATTTCCACTGATTTATCGCGGTAAAAAATATGGTGATAAAGGAATATTAAAAAATCTTAAACAAAATCGTTATGATAAAGTCTACATAGTATGTAAAATATAGAGTAAAAGGAACAAATTACAGTATCTAAATGTTATGAGAATACGCTATAATGCGTGCGTCAATAATTAAAATTTAAGGAAAAATGTTATGCGTAATGGATCAAATCGTATTCTTGATGAATTAGCAAAATTAGCAACGGATGCTGCTGACGTTGCGCAAGGCATACGACGTGAAGCTGGAACAGCTTTTCGTGTGCAGGCTGAAAAGATAGCAAACAAACTTGATCTTGTTTCTCGCGAAGAGTTTGAGACTTTTAAGGAGATGGTGCTGAAAATCCATGCTGATAATGCTGATTTGAAAAGGCGCCTTGATGATTTAAAAAAAGATGATTAAAAAAACGCAGACACAAAAAAGTAAAATAGTTTCTTAAAAAAAGAATCTTCAAAAAATATCCCCAATTTTTCAATGTGATGCGTGAAACTAAAAAATGCTTAATCTTGAGTCTGTTAGAGCGGAGCATTTGTTTATTTTTGATTTTTTTTTGGGTAAAATACATTTTTTTGAATCAGGGGGGCTGGCGCTATGAAATTGTATCAATACACTGAAAAGACTTGATGATTCGTTTTATGACTATCAGGTTGCCCTAAACAGCGCGATTGTGTTCTGGGTGTTTGTGTACTGTCGATGTTTTTATGTGTATTTGTTTGGTGTAAAGGTTCTGATTGTAGCAAAATATTGTTACAGTTTAGACGGTTTATATTCTGTTGACAATGTTTTAAGATGATTGAGGATTGTGATGAGGCTTGCATTTTGCGCCACAGAAAGAAAAGAGCACCCTGTTGACTTTATCGAACAGATTGCCTGTGAATATGATTGGTCGTTTGAGCGGGATGCACAAGATGAAATTAGCGTTTGTGTGGAAGGAAAACGCGCAAACTATCGTCTTGCTTTTTCATGGATGGAAGAGCATGAAGCACTTCATTTAGCTTGTTCGTTTGATCTTTCTATTAAAAATGCTCGAACAGCTGAAATACAGCGCTTATTGCTAGCAATTAATGAAAAGTTGTTGTTGGGACATTTTGATTACTGGCAAAGGAATAATTCAGTTATTTATCGACAAGGTCTTCTTTTGGCTGGTGGGATGCATCCATCTCATATACAGGTTGAAACATTATTGATACATGCACTTAAAGCCTGTGAAAGCCATTATGTTGCATTTCAGATGGTTGCTTTGTCGGGAGAAAGTGCTTACAAGGCACTACAGTACACTTTGTTTGAAACTGTAGGGAATGCCTAAAATATACAGTTTGTTATTTTTACAGATGGTTTGCGGAAATATTGCTCATAGGGGGACATCAAGAATAGCGCGCACTCCCCCGAGTGGGCTCTCATCTAATTGTATATTGCCACCATGGCTGCGTGCTATGTCTTGAGCAATAGAAAGACCAAGTCCTGTTCCACTTGCATCTTGATTTCGCGCTTTATCAAGTCGAAAGAATGGCTTAAAAACTTCTGTGCGCATATTTTCATGAATTCCAGGTCCATTATCATCGATTATCAATATAAAAGATTCTTGTTGAGAGTTAGCGGTTAGTTTAACAGTCGTGCCGTAACAAAATGCATTTGTTACAAGATTGCTGACTAAGCGTGTGAAAGCACGGGGACGTACTTGTATTTCTGTAGGACCTTCAATGGTGTAAGAAAATTGACGTTTGTGAAGACGAGCATCGGTGGAGAATTTTTGCATAAGAGCATTTAAATCAAAAGTCTTGACACTTTCACTTCCTTCACCACGAGCAAAAGCAAGATAATCTTCTAACATATTTTGCATGTCACTTACATCTTGCTCAAGCGGTTTAATATCAAAGTCAGTATTTACTAATGCCAGCTGAAGTTTAAAGCGTGTAAGAATGGTTCTTAAATCATGACTTACTCCTGAGAGCATCATGGTACGTTGTTCAATTTGGCGTTCAATACGTTCACGCATGCGTAAAAAAGCGATGCCTGCACGACGGACTTCATCAGCTCCTTGTGGTTGAAATCCTTTTGGTAAAGGACGACCGCGTCCAAAGCTTTCTGCTGCTTCAGCCAATTGTTGAATCGGTTTGATTTGATTGCGTAAAAAGTAAATTGCTATCAGCAATAAAACAAGAGCTGTTCCTACCATCCAGCTTAAAAAAATAGCAGTATTGGAAGCATAGGCTTGGCTGCGTGGAGCAAAGACGCGTAAAATGTTGTGACCAAGGTGGATACGGATTTCAACAAGATCAGAATCTCCTACGGTATCGATCCAGAAGGGACGGTTAATTTGACGGGTGATTTCTTCACTTAAAAAATAGTCAAGAATTGCAAAAAATGGCTTAGGTCCTGGAGGGGGTAAGGAGGTAGGAGATAGAATAGAAATATTTAATCCCATACGTTGTTGTGCAATACGCTTGATATCTTCATAGTTATCTTGTTGGGGATATGTTTCAAGAATATCAATAATGGCTGAAATATCATGCACGACAGCCGTTGAAAGACGCTCCGTTACCATTTGCCAATGGCGTTCCATAAAGACATAAGCAATGACCGTTTGCAGAAGCACCATGGGAGCAATGATAATGATCAAAGAGCGAGCATAAAGCCGTTTAGGCATTTTTTTCGTTAACCATCGAAGAAAAAATCTTAAAGGTTTGATCATTCTTGTGCCTATTCAATAGAGAGTTTATACCCTATTCCTCGCACGGTTTGGAGCCATATAGGCAGTGCTGGGTTTTTTTCGATCTTACGACGAAGGCGGTTGATCTGCACATCAATGGCACGTTCACTTATATTGCTGTCATCGGTCGCGAATTTATGGCGCGGAATTGTATCGCCTGCATTTTCGGCAAACATGACCATCATTTCTTGTTCTTTATCTGTTAATTTAATAATTTCTCCTCCTTTTTTGAGTTCGCGTCGTGAAATTGAAAATATATAAGGACCAAAAACTATTTGCTCAATTTTGGGTTGGTGAGGGGGAAAACCACGTCGTAAAATGGCGTTGATGCGAAGGAGAAGTTCACGAGGGTCAAACGGCTTAGCCAGATAATCATCTGCCCCTGCTTCTAATCCACGGATACGATTGTCTATTTCTGATAAAGCTGTTAACATAAAGATAGGGACATCTTTTGTTTGGCGGAGTGAATGAGTGAGATCAATACCGTTTTCGCTAGGCATCATGACATCAACAATAAGAAGATCAAAATCTAAACTTGCTAACAGTCGTCTTGCTTCATTCGCATTAGCTGAAACTGAAACACGAAATCCATTTTTAATGAGAAACTGAAATAAAAGATTGCGAATACGTGTATCGTCATCAATCACAAGAAGGTGAGGGGCATCGTCACACAAAACTTGAACGTGATTGCTCATTCTTAAAAAACCTTGATAAAAATTTAGTTTACACAAAATGCAAGTTTACATAAGTTGTATAAAGCTGTCGAGCAGCACCTTTACCTTAAAGGAAAGAAAGTTTTATTTATAAATTTAAAAAAGTTATTTTTGAAAAGGATATTATGGGTAGTCTTAATATACATATTATTCCAGTTACGACATTTCAACAAAATTGCACTTTGCTTTTTGATAGTGAATGTAAAACGGGGGTTCTCGTTGATCCTGGTGGTGATTGGCCGCGGATTCAAGACGTAATCGAAAAGAATGGTGTTATCGTTGAGGCTATTTGGATAACACATGGTCATTTTGATCATGTAGGAGCAGCAATGCAAGTAAAAGAAGCGCTTAATGTAAAAATTATCGGTTCACATCGCGATGATAAGCCTGTGATGGATGCCGTGAGCGAAAGCGCAAAAAATTATGGCATCACTGATGCTTGCATTTGTATTCCTGATCGATGGTTAGAAGATGGTGAGTGCGTTCATTTTGCTGGACATGTGTTTAAGGTTTTTCATACACCAGGGCATTCTCCTGGTCATGTTATTTATTTCAATGAAAAAGAGCGCTTAGCCCTCTTGGGTGATGTTCTTTTTCGTGGCTCTATTGGACGTACGGACTTCCCCTTCTGTTCCCATGAAAAATTGATGCAATCTCTTCGAGAAAAAGTTTTACCTTTAGGCAACGATGTTCGTTTCATCTGTGGGCATGGTCCCAAAAGTAGCATAGGCTATGAGCGCCAAAATAATCCTTTTCTTCAAGATTTTAATATATGAGCAAATAAAAAAAAACGCTTTGAAGCGTTTTTTTTTGCCATTTAAGACTTTTTAATAGGGCAGAACAGAAGTTAATTTATTGGGGCATAACAAACGTGTTCCAAACCATTACGGTCTCGGAAAGTTCCTGTTTTAGGGTTGAAGGAACGGTATTTTTTCTTGCAATAGTTAAGCCAATCAGATTCTAATGATTGTTGTACTGGCTCATATTCCACCGTTTGCGGAGCTTCATAAATTATCTGTTCTTGTGGAGCCTGTTGATATACAATTTGATGCTGTGGTGCGGTTTGATAAACAACTTGTGGCTGTTCTGGTTTTTTTAAAATTTTGCCGAGAAGTGCACCTGCTGCAAGAGCAAGAATGCCCATTGCTAAAGCTTCTCCTGAGTTATTTATATTAATACTACTGTGTTTTGTTTTTTTGCGCTCGACATAATGATATGTCTTGTGTTCAACATGATGGTGTTGTTGTGCTCCCCATTTATGGCTAACATAATGACGCGTGTGGGGGTTATCAAAAGAGTGATGTTCACTATGAGAAAAATGGGAGCTAAAATTGTGAGACGGTAAACCAGCCTCCCTTCTCATATCATAGTTATGATACCATGCCATATCCGCAAGCGTTGGATCTAATGGCATCAAAATGGTTACAGTAGACATTGCTGATAATACCGCTAACCTGATCACTTTTTTCATAATGATGCTCCTTGTGTCAATTCGTATTTTTCACATCCTACACGTTTCAAACTGAATAGAGACTGAACAATTTTGGACTTTATTGTGACAAAAAAATAAAAATTCATTTAGTTAAAACTATTATCAATACAATAAAATAAAATCATGACAGAATTTTGATTTCAATTAATGTACTCTTCTTAAGATTAATTAAGCAGCTTGTATTTAGAGCACCAGATTTTTACTATTGGTTATAAATTATTTATTGATGAGTAATTTTTTATTGCTTGATACAATATGAATTGAACAATAGGTGTATGAACAAAAGTTATCGTTTTTTATTATAGGCTTATGGTGCTAAGATAGAACCTTATTTGTGTGATTGAATACAGTCCTGTTTGACTACTCTCTTGTGAGGCTAAATATTGAGTTCGATATCATATTATAACTGTATAAATATAATATATTGCGGGAACTTTTTTTGATATATGGGAAACATTCTTGTTGGGATATGGCTGTTAGTTTGACAGTATTGGCATGACAAAATGCATTTGACACAATATTGCTGATGAGACGCGTGAAGGCACGTGGGTGTGCTTGTATTTGTGTAGGGCTTTCAATGGTGTAGGAAAATTGACGTTTGTGAAGATGCGCATCGGTGGAGAATTTTTGCATAAGAGCATTTAAATCAAAAGTTTTAACACATTCACTTTCTTCACTACGGGCAAAAGCAAGGTAATCTTCTAACATGTTTTGCGTGTCGCTCACATCTTGCTCAAGCGGCTTGATATCAAAGTCATTATTTGCTAATGTTAGCTGAAGTTTGAAACGGGTGAGAATGGTTCTTAAATCATGGCTTACATCCGCAAGCATCATGGGGCGTTGTTCGATATAGTTAGAAGATGGTGAGTGTGTGTATTTTGCTGGACATGAGTTTAGGGTTTTGCATACACTAGGGCATTCTCTTGGTCATGTTATTTATTTCAATGAAAAAGAGCGCTTAACCTTCTTGGGTGTTGTTCTCTTTCGTGGTTCTATTGGACGTACGGACTTCCCCTTCTGTTCTTATGAAAAATTGATGAAATCCCTTCGAGAAAAAGTTTTACCCTTAGGCGATGATGTTTGTTTTATCTGTGGGCATGATCCCAAAAGTAGTATAGGCTATGAGCACCAAAATAATCCTTTTCTTCAAGATTTTAATATATGAGAAAACAAAAAAACGCTTTGAAGCGTTTTTTTTTGCCATTTAAAACTTTTTAGTAGGGCAGAACAGAAGTTAATTTATTGGGGCATAACAAATGTGTTCCAAACCATTACGGTCTCGAAAGGTCCCTGTTTTAGGGTTAAAGGAACGGTATTTTTTCTTGCAATAGTTAAGCCAATCAGATTCTAATGATTGCTGGAATGGCTCATATGCCACTGTTTGCTGCACTTGATAAACTCTTTGATTTTGCGGAACTTTTTGATAAATTACCTGATTTTGTGGTACTATTTGATAAACCACTTGTGGCTGTTCTGGTTTTTTTAAAATTGTACCAAGAATCGTACCTGTTGCAAGACCAAGAATACCCACCGCTAAAGCATCTCCTGAGTTATCTATATGAATATTACTGTGTTTTGTCTTTTTGCGCTCGACGTAATGATATGTTTTGTTTTCAACATGATGATAATGGTGGTGGTGATGATGTTGTTGTTGTTCCGTCTTACTCTGTTTGGCTACAGACCTTTCATGTTTGGCTTTAAATCTTCTCTTGTTGTCATCAGAACTCTTGTGGAAATCATCAACAAACTTTTGGAAATCATCAGATAAAAAGCTACGTTTTTTATCAGAACAATGGGAGCGAGAAAAACCGCAAGGCAGAATATCAGCTTTCTTCCTCATTTCCCTTATCGCATCATCTGTTTCTTTACGCATCTTCCTCATCATATCATCTATTTCTCTCGAGATAGAGTCACTACGATTCCATGCCATATCCGCAAGCGTTGCATTTAGCGGCATCAAAACGGTCACAGTTGACATTGCTGATAATACCGCTAGCCTGATCACTTTTTTCATAATGATGCTCCTTGTGTAAATTCGTATTTTTCACATCCTATACGTTTCAAACTGAATAGAGCCTGAACAATTTTGGGCTTTATTGTGACAAAAAAATAAAAATTTATTTAGTTAAATCTATCGCGGAGACAGTAAAATGAAATCATAACAGAATTTTGATTTCAATTAATGTACTCTGCTTGAGGTTAATTAATAAGTTTGTATTGAGAGTCCACGATTTTTTACTATGGAATATAAACTCTTTATTTAGGGATAATTTTTTATTGTTTGGTACAATATAAATTGAACAATAGGGATATGAATAAAAGTTATCATTTTTTATCATAGGCTTATGGTTCTATGAGAAAGTCTTATTTTACTTTATTTGTGTTATAGGACAGTGTCCTATTTGAATATTTTCTTGTAAGGATAAATAATATTGAGTTAGATATCAGAGTATAACTGTATAAAGATAATATATTTTAGAAATTTTTTATAAAATGTTCTCTCTCATGTTGTTTTAGACAAATTGAAGCACCCTTGATGTTGGAGGTTGTCTATTTTTCGGATAACGCTGTTTGCTTTTGAGCTTTCGTCTTTTTTTAGAAGAGCTGAAGATTATTTTATGCGGTTTGAAATTTTTTGCTCCTTCATTGATTGCGTTTTTTTCGTTTTATTGTTGCTTGATTAGGGGTGTTTTTACGAGATTTTCCTTTTTGATTTTCCAAAATACCAGTGTCCATGGTTGGTCCCATGTGTGCAAGGTCTGGTTTGGAGAAAAGACTTGGTTGTAACACGGGCTCATGGGGGGATTGTTCTCTATGATGTGTTAAGGGATTCTCTGCGAGTTCTAGTTCTATCTTTTGTAATTGTTTGATTTCATCGCGAAGGCGTGCTGCTTCTTCAAAATTAAGATCAGCAGCTGCTTCATGCATTAATTTTTCGAGGTGTTTAATATGAGATGCTAAATTGTTGCCAACCATATTTTTTTTCTCGATGACATCAGGGATATTTGTACGAATATGGTTGTTTTCATAGTCTGAATTGAGAATATCTCCGATATTTTTTTTGATACTTTTCGGTGTAATATGGTGTTCTTCATTATAGGCTATTTGTTTTTGTCGACGTCTTTGTGTCTCCTGTAAGGCTCGTTTTATGGAACCAGTGATCGTATCTGCATAGAGGATAACACGGCCATCTACGTTACGTGCAGCACGTCCGATTGTTTGTATGAGGGAAGTTTCAGAGCGCAAAAAGCCCTCTTTATCGGCATCTAGAATGGCAACAAAACCACATTCTGGAATATCTAAGCCTTCTCGGAGCAAGTTGATACCGATGAGGACATCAAAGGTGCCAAGCCGAAGATCGCGTAGAATCTCAATGCGTTCTAATGTATCAATGTCGGAATGCATATAGCGTACACGAATACCTTGTTCGTGCAGATATTCCGTTAAATCTTCGGCCATACGCTTGGTTAGGACGGTCACTAGTGTGCGGTAGCCTTTTTGAATTGTTTTACGAATTTCATTCACAACATCATCGACTTGATTTTTGGCTGGACGAACCTCTGTTGGTGGGTCAACAAGCCCTGTGGGGCGAATAACTTGTTCTGCAAAAGTACCGTGAGATTGTTCTATTTCCCACCGTCCAGGTGTTGCGGAGACAGCAATCGTTTGTGGGCGCATAGCATCCCATTCTTCAAAGCGCAAAGGACGGTTATCCATACAAGAAGGGAGGCGAAAACCATATTCTGCTAAGGTTGCTTTTCTGCGAAAATCACCTCGGTACATACCACCAATTTGGGGAATGGTTACATGGCTTTCATCGATAAAAACAAGAGAATTGAGTGGAATATATTCGAATAAAGTTGGGGGTGGTTCACCGGGATTTCGTCCTGTTAAATAACGTGAATAATTTTCAATTCCCGGACATGAACCGGTGGTTTCCAACATTTCCAAATCAAAAACTGTACGTTGTTCTAAACGTTGTGCTTCTAAAAGACGTCCAGCTTCGTTCAACTCATCGAGGCGTTGAACGAGTTCCATTTTGATAGATTTCATCGCTTGGTTAAGTGTTGGGCGTGGTATTACGTAGTGTGAGTTGGCATAAATTTTAATTGATTGAAGATCGCCTGTTTTTTGTCCGGTGAGAGGATCAAATTCCGTAATTGTTTCCACTTCATCGCCAAAGAGCGAAATACGCCAAGCACGATCTTCGAGGTGGGCAGGGAAAATTTCGATTGTATCCCCTCGTACACGAAAGGAACCACGAACGAAGTTGATATCTTGTCGATAATACTGTTGAGAGACTAAATCAGCCAAGAGTTTTCGTTGATTGAGTTTGTCCCCTTTTTCTATTTCGAAGGTCATGGCCGTATAGGTTTCTACGGAACCAATTCCGTAGATGCAGGAGACAGATGCGACGATAATAACATCATCACGCTCTAAGACAGCGCGTGTTGCAGCATGACGCATCCGGTCGATTTGTTCATTAATTGAGGATTCCTTTTCAATATAAGTGTCTGAGCGTGCAACATAGGCTTCTGGTTGATAATAGTCATAATAGGAAACAAAATATTCGACGGCATTATGGGGAAAAAAACTTTTAAATTCCCCATAAAGCTGCGCTGCTAGAGTTTTATTGGGAGCTAAAATCAGAGCTGGACGCTGTGTTTTTTCAATGATATTGGCCATTGTATAGGTTTTCCCTGAGCCGGTAACACCCAAAAGCACTTGTGTACGTTCATTTTTTTGAATTCCCTCAACCAGAGTTTTAATAGCTTGAGATTGATCTCCCGCTGGTTTAAAAGATGTTTCGAGTTGAAATGGAATACCACCTTCAGATTTTTCAGGACGAATGGGGCGGTGAGGTGTCCATAATGCACCATTCTTAAAAAGAGGATTACCTGAAGCAATAAGAGCAGAAAGAGCTTCTACTGTTGCAGTAACACCATTTTTCATTGTTGTATCCTTTGATAGAAAAGTGCTGGTGATTTTAAAGAAAATACTAATTTTTACAAATTTATTACGACAACAGCAAAACGTTATTGAACAGATTTGTTTTGGTTTATTGGAGCCTTCATTAGGATATGGATCAAGTTTTTATGAGACAAATTCTTCGAAGTATTTCTTTGGAAGGAGCATATTTGTGGTTGTTCGTGAACACTATTGCATTTTTGCCATGATGATATTCAAGAGGGCATAAGTTATTATGGCTGTTATGGAGAATAATCGGTACGTTTGGGCATTAAAGACATTGTATATGTGTGATAAAGATCATTTCCATCTTTAAATGAAAGATAACGAGATGACACCCAACCTATTTGAGTGTTATATCGGATATGGCACCAATTTCCTTCACAGTTTTTAACAAAAACTAATTCTCCAGCAGAGATTAAGCCGCAAAGTGCATACTGAGTGCTGGGACCTGTTCTAAAATTAAGATTTCCCGTAACAAAAGCATCTGCTGCCTCTGATATTGTTGTGGCTAAAAAGAAAGAGCCAAACATAAAAAAAATGACGATTTTTTTCATTTTTCTGTAAAGAATTTCTTTAGAGATTTTCTATCCTTCTCTCTTCATATTCTATATAATTTCTTTTACTAGATTATGATAAAACAGAAAAAAATACAATTCTTTCTTCTTTAGGACACTTTAAAGAGAAGAGTGAAGTTTAACGTTTTAAACACCAAAATGAGATGTTTTAATCACTATTTGTGCATGTTTTGTTTCCTTTATTTATTTTTGTATGGAAAACAGTGATACTGTACTATATAATAAAAAAGATCGTAGTTTTCGGATTCCAAAAGTAATTTTGGAAGCCGTTTTTTGTATTTTTATTAAACCTTCCGTGTAATAGAAAGGGACGGATTATGGAAAAAGTTCCGATGACTACAGCTGGTTTTGAGAGTCTTAAAGAAGAGTTGCGTTGGCGTCAACAACAGGAGCGTCCGCGAATTATTGAAGCAATTTCTGAGGCGCGTGCGCATGGTGATTTATCTGAAAATGCTGAGTATCATGCAGCTAAAGAAGCGCAAAGTCATAATGAGGGGCGTATAAATGAGCTTGAAGATTATATCGCACGAGCAGAAGTTATAGATGTCTCGCGTCTTTCAGGTGACAAAATAAAATTTGGTGCAACCATTAAACTCTTGGATGAGGATACTGAGGAAAAAAAAGTGTATCAGATCGTAGGAGATCAAGAAGCTGATGTAAAGGTTGGAAAAATCTCTATTTCTTCGCCTATCGCACGTGCACTTATTGGCAAGCAAGAAGGTGATGTGATTGAGGTGAATGCACCAGGTGGTGCGCATAATTACGAGATCATTAAGGTTCAGTACATCTAAATAACATATGGATTATTATGCGTGTATCTTTGGACGAAACTGAGATTATTGCGCCTCACTTGAAAAGGCGTTTATCGGGAGTAACATCTACGATTATTCAGCTTATTCCACTGCAACGCGAACAGGGTGTACGTATATCCACTTTTGGGTTTGGATTACCACAAAGTTTACCGGCTCTTGCCTTTAGGGACCTTTTCGGACTTTGGAAAAGTCCGAAAGGGAAGCCATTTCGTATTTGGCATGCACGACGCAATATTGAGATGCTTTGTGGGATCTTTTTGCGCGATGTTTTGCGAATGAAGCTTAAACTCATCTTTACTTCGGCTTCACAACGTCATCATAAGCCTTTTACCAAATGGTTGATTCGCTGTATGGATAGGGTTATAGCTACCAGTACACGTACGGGCGCTTATCTAGAAGTGCCTCATAAGGTTATTATGCATGGGGTGGATGTGAGGCGTTTTACTCCACCACACACTCTTGATGATTGCTTTTCTTCGACAGGATTTCCAGGAAAATATGCGGTAGGATGTTTTGGGCGTCTGCGCTACTCAAAGGGAACAGATTTATTTGTTGATGCCATGATAGCATTATTGCCTGACTATCCTGAATGGACAGCACTTATCGCTGGTCGTACGACAGAGCAATATTATCATTTTGAAAAAGAATTACGCCAAAAGATTGCTAAGGCTGGTCTGGATGATCGCATTATTTTTCTTGGTGAGATTCTGGACATCCCTTTATGGTACCGTCGTTTAACACTTTATGTTGCACCCTCTCGTACAGAAGGTTTCGGTTTAACACCATTAGAAGCAATGGCATCACAGGTTGCGGTTGTAACGAGTGATGCAGGAGCTTATAAAGAATTGGTTGTAGAAGCGACAGGAACAGTTGTAAAAGCAGGAGATGGAGCGGCTTTAACAGCAGCAATTGAACCTTATTTTGCTGATGTAGAAAAAACATTGGCAGCCGGAAAGAAAGCTTTAACCCATGTTCGTACGCACTTTCCTTTGGAAAAGGAGACAGCGGAGATTGGGCGTGTCTACAAAGAACTGTTTGCAGAAAAAACACTTTGATTATTATATCAAAAATCTTCTTGAGGAATGGTAAAAAGTATTTTCCTTAAAGGTTTTTCATAGTCATCAAGAAAACAGCTCAATGATATAAATGTTATTTTACAAAATTTATATTGTCTTTAGTAGCACGCTATAAAAAGTTCTAAAAATTTTGGATAAAAGATTAAAAATGTATACGCTTGAGAGCGATATGTAGTTTATGATAAAGCATACTAGGAGAGAAGAAAGCTACTTTTATTCATTGATATTTTAGAATAAGAAAATAATGCTTTAACTCAAGTCTGGGGATTTATGCACTATCTTATACGGGGTTGTGCTGATATTGTTCGTTTTGTAAGACTTAAATAGATAGCAAAAAAAACGTTTTCTTGTCTTAAAAAGATAATGATGGTATCTTCATGGATAAAATAGTCGTACATATTTTCAATAAATTCATAATAAGATGGATTTAAGATCAATATATATATATATATATATATGATTTTTATAAATAAATTACCTTTTCAATTTAAATAAGAGCTTTGAGTACCGTAAGATTTTCTTATGTAAAATCTGTTGATATTAACAATGAGAGCTATCTTCTTGTACATCACAATTGGAAGAAGGCATGTGGTGGATAAAAACTATTGAAGACAGGGTGTAAAGAGATTTCTTATAAATTGTCTGAAATGCAGGCTGTTACGACATTAATAGAAAGAAAATAATATGGTGGTACTAATTTATATCTTATTTTTTTGTACCGACTTGCACCTTATTGTTATTTAAGTAAAAATGATGGTGCCCATTTTATATCTTTCATGAGGCCTGTCGTGAAATGGGGGTGATGAGTATTGTGAGATGTTTTTTACAAGTTTGTGAGTTCATAATATAATAGCATTTTATTTTCTATAAGGGTGTAACTCTATTAAAAAGAAAAAACACTTTTATCAGTAAATATTCATATTTTTGCATGAGAGATTATTCGTAAAAAAGAATGTTCTATGCGTCCACTTTATTTGATAAAGAAGATCAATAAAGGGAAGTTTTATATGTTATGGCTTTGAGAATATCGGTATTTGATTGTTTTTGTTGAATTATTTTTATATCATTGATATGATGTTTTGTATGAAATTTTAGGAAATCTTCAGTAGATTGGGTGAGGAGTGAATATTATGACGCATACTGTTCTCGCCTTTTTATCTTGTAAATTTTTTATCATGGTAGCATAAAATATCTCTGCATTAGAATTGTTCACGCCAGAAAGCGGGAATAAAAAGGACGAATATTGTTATGATTTCAAGGCGTCCAGCTAACATTAGAAAACTTAAAATCCATAAAGCATGATCGTTGATTGTAGAGAAATTACCAGTGGGGCCAATAATATCTCCAAAGCCTGGACCAACATTTGAAAGTGCGGTTAAGACCCCGGTAAAGGCAGAGGTAAAGTCAAGACCGGTTGTAAGCAAAAGTGCAGTGCCGATAACAAGGCAAAACATATAAAGACAGACAAAAAACAAAACGGCTTGAGCAACATCATTTGATATATTTGAGTGATCGTAGCGCGCTTTTACAACGACATTAGGAGAAAGAAGTTTTTCTATATTTGTTTGTGTAATACGCCAAAGAATAATGAGGCGATTGATTTTCATACCACCAGAAGTAGAACCAGCACATCCGCCTGTAAAAGAAACAATGAAGAAAACTCCAAGCGCAAACGGTCCCCAAAGTTGATAATCTTCAGCGCTGTAACCGGTGGTGCTAATAATGGATGAAAGGTGAAAAATGACATCAAGAAAAATCAAGTGGAACGCGCGATGATCATAAAACCGTAGCCATGCCGCTAAAGCAAAGCTGAAAAGGAGAACGATATGGAGAAAAACAATCACTTGTGGGTCAAGGAAGCGTTTAGAGTGTCCAGGAAGGACTAATTTAACATAAAGTACGAAAGGTAAAGCAGAAAGCAACATGAAGATTGTTGAAATAATTAAGATGGCTGGTGTATCAGAAAAATAGCCAAAAGAAGCATCATGCGTTGAAAAACCAGCTGTTGCTACTGTACTCATTGCATGGTTAATGGCATCAAATAAATTCATGCCTGCAGCAAAATAAGAAAGCATACAAGCCAATGTTAACCCAACATAAGCGATGATAATTCCGTTAGCAATTTGGTTGATGCGAGGCAATATTTTTTCAGATTTATCAGATGATTCCATATGAAAAAGTCGCACGCCACCCACACGCAGTGAAGGCAAAATTAAGAGGGCTAAACCGATAAAACCAATGCCCCCAATCCAGCATATAAGAGAACGCCATAATAAAATACTTCGCGATAAATTATCAAGATCAGAAAGGACTGTGGAGCCTGTTGTTGTAATTCCAGAAACAGATTCAAAAATGGCTCCTGCTAGAGAAATGGGAAGAGGAGAAAGATAAAGAGGTAAGGCACCTACGATGCTTCCTGTAAGCCAAAGACAAACAGTGAGCATAAAGCCAAGTCGTGCTGAAAAGCGACAAGTAGCTCCCTTAGTTGCTAAAAGAATCAGCGTTGCTAACATGGTGGTTATGGCACAAGAATAGAGAAAGCTTATCCAATTACGATTGTTGTCGTGCAAATCCACAAAAATTGGCAAAAGCATTGCTCCCCCCATGATTAAGGCAAAACGTGCACAGACATTGATAATAAATTGAAAAATGATCGTTCCCTATCTTTGTATCTCTTTTTATTATGGTTTTGTGCTCATAAGAAGTTACATTTTTCTCTTTATAGGATAAGGATTAATTCTTAACATTAGCGTGCCTTGATGAATTAGTAATCAGACCTTTTCATAAAACTTGAAAAGAAGTATACATAACATAATTAGGGCTCTTGAAAAATATTTTTTTAAAAGGCTGCATTCCGTTATCATTTATAGAATAATTAATTTATAATAAAGTGAAGGGGATTTAATGGTACAATCGCATATTCGTCTGCTGATTATTGGCTCAGGTCCGGCTGGTTATACAGCGGCGATCTATGCAGCAAGAGCAATGCTTAAGCCTGTTTTGGTGACGGGCTTGCAGCAGGGGGGACAATTGACAATTACAACTGATGTTGAGAATTATCCAGGTTTTGCAGATCCCATTCAAGGACCATGGTTGATGGAACAAATGGCAAAACAAGCTGAGAATATGGGGACAAAAATTGTTTATGATACAATTATAAAGGCTGATTTGTTGAAGTATCCTTTTGTCTTATATGGGGATTCAGGAACACAATATTCTTGTGATGCACTGATTATTGCAACAGGAGCTCAAGCGCGCTGGCTTGGTTTAGAAAGTGAACAGACCTTTATGGGCGGAGGTGTTTCCGCTTGTGCTACATGTGATGGCTTTTTTTATCGTGATAAGGATGTTATTGTCGTGGGAGGAGGAAATACGGCTGTTGAAGAAGCACTTTATTTATCGCATTTGGCTAAGAGTGTAAGCGTAGTTCATAGGCGGGGGCAGTTTCGGGCAGAAAAAATTTTGCAAGATAGGTTGCTGGCTTGTAATAATGTGCGTGTTCTTTGGGATCATGTGGTTGAAGAAATTGTGGGGCTGCCAGCTCAAGATTCAATGGGCGCTGTTGTAACAGGGGCACGTCTGAAAAATGTTAAGACAGGTCACGAGATGAAAGTTAATGCAGAGGGCATATTTATTGCCATTGGGCATGATCCTGCTGTTTCTCTGTTTGAAGGACAGCTGAAACAAAAACGAGGCGGCTATTTATGGACAGCACCCAACTCAACAGCAACAAGCATTGCTGGTGTTTTTGCTGCTGGGGATGTGACAGATGAAACATTCCGCCAAGCTGTAACAGCTGCCGGAAGAGGATGTATGGCAGCGTTGGAAGCAGAACGGTTTTTGGATATACCCAGGCGTTAGTCACTCATTGAGAACATAGAGAATATAGAGGTAGAATTAATTGTGGCGCCACCGTTGGATTGGGATAAGTTAAGGGTTTTTCACGCTGCAGCAGAAGCGGGATCTTTTACGCATGCTGCTCAAAAACTTCATTTATCTCAATCAGCCGTTTCACGACAGGTTTCGGCTTTAGAACAAGAGGTTGGGGTATCCTTATTTCAACGTCATGCGCGTGGTTTGATTCTTACAGAACAGGGAGAAACTCTTTATCGTACAGCTCATGATGTTTTGATGAAGCTTGAAAGTGTGCGTTTGCAATTAAGTGAAAGCTATGCAAAACCAACGGGGCACTTGCGTGTGACCTCGACCTTTGGAATGGGGGCAGGGTGGATTGCAGAGCGTATGCCAGAATTTCTTAGTCTTTATCCTGATATGCAGGTTCAGCTTTTGCTTTCCGATGAAGAGCTTGATTTGACAATGTGTCATGCGGATTGTGCTGTTCGCTTACATCAACCCAAACAACCTGATCTTATACAAAGAAAACTCTTTACAATTCATATGCATGTTTATGCTTCGGAAAAGTATATTGCAAATTATGGAAAGCCGGAAAAATTGTCTGATCTCGATGAGCATCGTATTATTTCGTTCGGTGAACCTGTTCCACCTTATTTGTCTGGTTTAAATTGGTTGGAAAAGGCTGGTAGAAGTGATGGATCATTGCGCGTTTCAGTTTTACAAATCAACAATATCATCTCAATAAAGAATGCGCTTATGCGTGATCTTGGGATTGCTGTGCTTCCTGATTATATCGTCAATAATGATGAGCATTTAGTGCGTCTTTTTCCTGATATGGTTGATATTCCCTCTTTTGATACTTTTTTTTGTTATCCTTATAATTTAAAGAATTTGGCAAGGTTAAATGCTTTTCGAGATTATATTTTTTTAAAAGCTCGCCAGTGGTCTTTTTAATATTAATATCTTAATTTATAAGGAATAATTAGCTGTTTTGCAACTTGAGACTCCCGTAATATTCTTTCGTTTCAAATTTGCCTATATTGAATCAATTAAAATTATTTGTTGCACATTAAAAGTGGAGGGAGTCCGTACGGGTAAATATTTTTGAAAAGAGGGATAAATGTTTTTTTACAAATGCTAGCAAACATGAGAGCTATTATATATTGAAAAATGGACAATCGTGTGATGGTGTAGTTAACATTTTTACTATTTAATTAAAGAGAGTGGTACATGATGGAGACAAATTTAAAGCTATGTGTTTATTGCATAGCAGATACGCTTAAGTCTTTATTGTGCTTTTCCTTATAAAATGACATAGAGTACTATCTCTTGATTATGTTGCCTCCCAGTTTCGTTTTCTTGAGTGTTCCCTTACGAAGATCTATCAGATTGATTTTATCTCTGAGGATCTTCCAAATTTGCCGGACATATGTCCGGCTTTTTTTTAATTTTTGAAAGAGTCCCTAGAAATTGCAATATATGGGAAGATGATAAAAAAAAATTTCGAAACTGGTGGATATCCAACAATTTTTTTAAGAATACTAAAATTCAATGAGGAGTTTGAGAGGGGGTATTCTATTGTACTGTAAAAGTCTGTCTTTTAGGGGTGTGATATAAAATATTTAAAACCTTATACATGAAGTGCTTTTTATTAGAATGTGAGGTGAATATTTAAGGCAGGTCTTGTTCATAAAGCCTATGAAGTAAATCAAGTAGTTATTAAATAGAACTTAAAGGAAACTGGATTGCTTACACAACGATGGGAGGTGGCTTCTTCTTCGTTTTAGGACGAAGAAGAAGCTGAGAAATAGAAGAGATTTTATTGTAAGGGCCTTTGATTATAAGGGCAATTGTGTTTAAAAGTGCTCGGTCTTTTTTAGAGTTATAAATTGAATGGAGAAAGTATAATAGGCGTGTCATCTCTTATGATAATAGACCGATTCATTTATTTGATAGCTAAATTTTTTTGATCTTTATCTACAGCATCTATTTTTGTGTTTATTCATAGATATTTTTGCTGAATCGATAGATTTAGACCATGACACAGTTTCAGATATTTTCTCGGATATACTAACATTCGGCAAAAAACAATCACAAGAGATGATATTAAAAATTTTAAATTAAACTGTTGCAAAAACGCTGTATACGTATACAAGCTTTTTCAAGTAATTCTTCTGATGTTGCATAAGAAATACGAAAAGTTGATCCAAGTCCAAAAGCAGATCCTTGGACGACAGCAACAGCTTCTGTTTCTAGAAGCGCTATGGCAAAGTCTTCATCATTCGTAATACGTTGACCATTGGGTGTTTTCTTTCCAATAAGTCCGGTGCAAGAAGGATAAACATAAAAAGCACCCTCAGGCGTTGGACAGTAAATGCCAAGAGCTTGATTTAGCATGGAGACAACGAGATCACGGCGTGCTTGAAAAATACTTTTATTTTTAGCAATAAAGTCTTGTGGTCCGTTGAGTGCTTCAACCGCAGCCCATTGTGAAATGACACTTGTTCCAGATGTTTGCTGTCCTTGAATGGTATCCATGGCTTTAATTAATTCTTGTGGTCCGCCTGCATAACCGATTCTCCATCCCGTCATCGCATAGGCTTTAGAAACACCATTCATTGTGAGTGTACGCTCATAAAGCGCTGGTTCTACCTGAGCTGGAGTCACAAAGGTAAAACCCTCATATGTGAGATGTTCATATATATCATCGGAAAGGATATAAACATGAGGATATTTTACTAAAACATCTGTAAGTTTTTTCAATTCATTATGTGTATAAGCGGCACCTGATGGATTTGAAGGAGAGTTAAAGATGAACCATTTGGTTTTGGGGGTAATGGCAGCTTCTAGCTCTTGTGGTTGGAGTTTATAAGAAAATTCGGCTTTTGTTTCTAAAAAGACAGGCGTACCATCGTTGAGTGCAACCATTTCTGGATAACTAACCCAATAAGGGGATGGAATGATGACCTCATCTCCTTTATTCAAAGTTGCCATGAATGCATTAAAGAGAATTTGTTTTCCACCAGTACCAACAATAATTTGTTCTGGTTGGTAAAGAAGGTTATTTTCTCTTTTAAACTTTGCAGAAATTGCTTGGCGCAATTCTGGAATTCCAGATATGGGAGGGTATTTTGTTTCTCCCCTTCGAATAGCTTCAATAGCCGCGTTTTTGATGTTGTCTGGGGTATCAAAGTCTGGCTCTCCAGCACTTAAAGCAATAACATTTCGCCCTAATGCTTTTAAATGACGGGCCTTTTGAGAAGCAGCAATTGTTGCAGAAGGTTTGATACGAGACAGCTTGTCGGCAATAAAAGCCATAATTTTAAATCCTTATATTATATCAACAAATGGTTATTGCTTTAAGGATATTCTATAAGAGATTATATTGTATGCAATAAAAAACTTCCAAAATACTCTTACACGGGCTTTATATTCTTCTTTTTTGAGATCTTTTACAAGATAATCTCTTCGTAGATTTTATGAAAGTTTTTGAGGAAGTATAAGAGAGGTTTGATAAATTGTGCAAAGGAGATAAGCAGTCTTTTATTTTAACAAGGTAAAATAATGCTTTATACAAAATAAAAAAATCTTCGTCTTTACAGACGAAGATTTCTAAATAAAATATTGCAGAATTTAAACTTTAAAGTGCTGCAAGGTTACCAGCGGCAAATTTTCCTGAACGACGATCTTGAAGAACATCATAAGAGATTTTTTGCCCTTCATTAAGACTGTTTAGACCTGAACGCTCGACGGCAGAAATGTGTACAAATACATCTGCACTACCATCGCTAGGCTGAATGAATCCGAAACCTTTTGTTGTATTAAACCACTTAACTGTTCCTGTAGACATAGGAAACTCCTTAGAATATATAATTATATTGAGCATTGAAGCTTTCATTTCTTCAATACGGTTGTAGATCGAAATTAGGTGGGAGAAGTTTCGCCGAAAGTGCAGATTGCACAGGAAAGAAAGTCACGTAACCGAAAATTCGATGAAACCTCTATAAAAGTTTTTAGAACAAAAAGCAAGTCTTAATCAATTTTTATATAAAGAAAAAATAAGAAAACAGTGTACATTTTGCTAAGTAGAAAAAAATTCAACTAAAATAACTTTGTAGTGAACGTACCTCAAGGTGCCTTTTTTTGAGTGCTTTGATCGCTTCTACGACGGCTTCGGCTCCAGCTATTGTTGTATAATAGGGAACATTTTGCATGAGTGCTGCATAACGTAATGATTTTGAGTCTGAGATGGCACTGGCAGTGCTAGTTGTATTAAAAATTAATTGAATTTGGCGATTACGAATAGCGTCTTCAATATGGGGATGTCCCTCTAGAACTTTGTTGATTTTTTTTGCTTCAACGTGGTGTTCGGTGAGAAATTTTTGTGTTCCACTTGTGGCGACAACAGAAAAGCCAAGCTCAGTTAAACGTTTTACAGGATTTAAGATGCGTTTTTTATCTTCATCCCTTACAGAAACGAACAAAGTTCCCTCTTTAGGGAGTTTTACACCAGCTCCAAGTTGGGCTTTAGCAAAAGCAAGCGAAAATTCATAGTCAAGTCCCATAACTTCACCGGTTGAGCGCATTTCTGGACCAAGAAGTGTATCAACACCTGAAAAACGAGCAAAAGGAAATACTGCTTCCTTGACGGCAATATGTTGTTTTTTTTGCAAAGAAGGTAATCCACCATAAGCTTGAAGAGCATCATGAAGCGTTTCTCCTGCCATAATACGTGCAGCCATTTTAGCAATAGGGCGACCAATCGTTTTTGCAACAAATGGGACAGTACGTGAAGCACGGGGATTGACTTCTAAGACATAAATGGTGTCATCTTTTATAGCATATTGTACATTCATTAAGCCGCGAACATGAAGTGCTTGTGCTAATGCTTTGGTTTGGCGCTCTAATTCAGTAACTATTTTATTTGAGAGCGTATGGACTGGTAGAGAACATGCTGAATCACCAGAGTGGATACCAGCTTCTTCAATATGTTCCATAATACCAACGATTAGTGTTTCTTTGCCATCACATAGACAATCGACGTCTACTTCAATTGCTTCTGTTAAATAGGTATCAAAGAGAAGCGGATTTTTACCAAGCAATATATTGATTTGTCCTGTTGTGTCGTTAGGATAACGGACTTTGATATCTTCTGAAATTAATTCGGGGACACTCTCAAGTAAATAATTTTGTAAGCTACGTTCATCACGGATAATTTGCATAGCACGTCCTCCTAAAACATAAGAGGGACGTACAACCAAGGGGAAGCCTAGTTCGTGGGCAATGAGGCGCGCTTGTTCAATGGAGTGGGCAATACCATTTTGAGGTTGTGTTAAATTAAGTTTAAATAACAGTTTTTGAAAGCGATCTCTATCTTCTGCTAAGTCGATAGCGTCAGGTGAAGTACCTAGGATGGGGATGTTGTGTTTTTCTAGAGCGCTTGCCAATTTCAAGGGTGTTTGTCCGCCAAATTGGACGATGACTCCAACCAAATCTCCTTTTTCCTGTTCTGCTTCTAAAATAGCGATAACGTCTTCTGTTGTTAAAGATTCAAAGTAAAGGCGATCAGAGGTATCATAGTCGGTTGAAACTGTTTCAGGATTACAGTTAATCATAATCGCTTCAAATCCTGCATCACGCAGTGCAAAAGCAGCGTGGCAGCAACAGTAATCAAATTCAATACCTTGCCCAATGCGGTTTGGTCCACCGCCTAAAATAGCAATTTTTTTGCGTTCAGAAACGTGTGCTTCCGAGTGCTCTACACCTGCAAAGGGAACTTCATATGTTGAATACATATAGGCTGTAGGAGAAGAAAATTCAGCGGCACAAGTATCAATCCGTTTGAAGACGTGTTTAACATTCAGTGATTTGCGTAAAGCTGCGATATAATCGGGTTCTTTCCCTGTAAGGGAGGCTAATCGCGCATCTGAAAAGCCCATAGCTTTTAACATACGTAAGTTATCTGCGTCTTGGGGTAATCCATGAATGCGGATACGCTGCTCCATTTCAATGATGGAGGCTATTTGTTCTAAAAACCACGGATCAATTTTGCTAATTTGGTGAATCTCGTTTAAGGGTAAGCCTGTGCGCATGGCTTGAGCAATATAGCGTAGACGATCAGGGCTTGGTATGGCAATGGCGGAGCGTATAGAACTTTTTTCATCACCTTCAGCATGCTCTGGAATCACAATTTCATCAAGACCCGTAAGCCCTGTTTCAAGTCCACGGAGTGCTTTTTGTAACGATTCTTGAAAAGTGCGTCCAATTGCCATGACTTCTCCTACAGATTTCATCGCAGTTGTGAGGACGGGTGATGAACCGGGAAATTTTTCAAACGCAAAACGAGGAATTTTTGTCACAATATAGTCAATAGAAGGTTCAAATGATGCTGGTGTTGCACCACCCGTGATATCATTTTTTAATTCATCAAGAGTATAACCAACAGCCAGTTTAGCCGCTACTTTAGCAATGGGAAACCCCGTTGCTTTTGAGGCAAGCGCTGAAGAGCGAGAAACACGCGGATTCATTTCAATAACAATGAGGCGCCCATTTTCAGGATTGACAGCAAACTGTACATTGGATCCCCCCGTTTCAACACCAATTTCACGCAAAACAGCAATCGAGGCATTGCGCATACATTGATATTCTTTATCGGTTAAGGTGAGAGCAGGTGCTACAGTGATCGAATCACCGGTATGAATCCCCATCGGATCAATGTTTTCAATAGAACAAACGATGATACAATTGTCGTTCTTATCACGAACAACTTCCATCTCATATTCTTTCCACCCTAAAACACTTTCTTCAATTAATACTTCTGTTGTTGGTGAAGCTTCAAGCCCACGTTCAATAATTTCATAGAATTCAGAGCGGTTATAAGCGATTCCACCACCAGTTCCACCAAGGGTGAATGAAGGACGAATAATAGCTGGAAGCCCAACAACATCAAGAGCTTGAACTGCTTTTGCTGTTGCATGAGCGATATAATGTTGTTTGCGATCAGCTTCGGTATGTCGCCAGTTGCGCTCAAGTTCTTCGAGTGCTTTGTCAAGCGCAGCACCAGAAAGCTTTGCTTTAAGTTCAGCACACGTTTTTGCGTGTTGTTGGCGATTTTCTTCTTTCAGTTCTGTTGCATTGGCTAACATAGAGCGTGGCGTTTCCAAACCGATTTTTGCCATCGCTTGGCGGAATAAAGCACGATCTTCAGCTTTATCAATAGCATCAGCATTGGCTCCTATCATTTCAACATGATAGCGGTCTAAAATACCCATACGCTTTAATGATAAAGCAGTATTGAGGGCTGTTTGTCCTCCCATAGTGGGTAAAAGGGCATCGGGACGCTCGTGGGCAATAATTTTGGCAACTATTTCAGGAGTAATGGGCTCTATATAAGTTGCATCAGCTAGATCTGGATCTGTCATAATCGTGGCAGGATTAGAATTTACCAAAATAATTCGGTAACCTTCTTCTTTTAATGCTTTACAGGCTTGAGTGCCTGAATAATCAAATTCACATGCCTGACCAATGATAATAGGTCCTGCTCCGATGATAAGAATAGATTTTATATCTGTGCGTTTGGGCATGACTTTTTCCTATGACAAATATCTATGTGCGATTGTTGCGGGCAAAATATTTCAGTTCTGAGGCTACAATCATTTTATAAGTTAAGTGACAAAGAAAGTAAGCATTAAAATACCTTATCCATGCTTTTTTTCATAAAATTGAAGATAAATTTCCTTTTTGAGTTGAGTCATCTCGTCAGTCTATCAAAAGTATGACCTTTGATAAAAAAATAATAACAGTGCTCTAACAAATTAGAATATTCAAGCATACGTGGAGCATAAAAAGCCGGAACATCTTTCCAATCCATTGCCGGTATATTTTGTGTTTTATGACATTTTTTGCCTAAGAGAGCACGCGCTTTTTCTATTGCTTGTAAAACATAAGCCATTATTTATGGTTCAATGGGATTTCGTAAAATGAAGTGGAAAGCTTATCGTGTTGTTCTGTAAAATACTGCCGTTTAGAGCTGTGATATAAGGTATGAAAATTTACCACATTAAGGTATTTTTTGTTAGTATATGATAAAATTCAGGACAAGATTTGTCTGTAGAGAGCTTATGAAATAAACTATATCAAATGGTTTCAGTTGGAATCTGTTAGATAAATAGCAAGATTGTTGATAAATCAGCTCTGGTCGAAGTTTCTGTTTTAGGGTAGGGAACGTCAATCTATAGATGTGTCCGTTTCATAAAAGGATGAGAGTGTATTTTAATACAATGGCTAAGGAGATCATTTCAGAATGATTTTATTTGTTTTTAAAAGAGAGTGAATACTCTCCTTTTACTTTATGGATGATGTTCAAGACTTATTTAAAATATAAAGAAGGCTAAAATGCTGAACATTTCCCAAACAAGAGTATTCTGTTTGAAAGATGTATCAATAGGGAAACTTTTGGTGGCTAGGTCTCAAAAAGGGATTTGTCATATAGCGTTAGGAGATACTATAGAGCAATTATTACAGGAGTTTACGATACGCTTTGGTGATGCACAACAAGTTGTAGGTGATAATACATTTAAGAGAGAAGTTGCCCATATTATAGCCATGATAGAAACACCTAAGCTGGTAAAAAAATATAATTTTCCCTTAGATATAAATGGTACAGTTTTTCAACGACAAGTATGGGCAGTATTATGTGATATACCATGTGGTGAAACAATTTCCTATGAGATCTTAGCGTGCCGTATTGGTATGCCGAAAGCTTTTCGTGCCGTTGCTAATGCCTGTGCACGTAACGAATTGGCTGTTATCATTCCTTGTCATCGTGTTGTGCGTAAAAATGGTTTTATTTCAGGGTATCGTTGGGGGGACAAACGGAAACAGATTTTACTACAACGAGAACAAAATGGAGAAATTTAACTTTGTGTGATGGGCATTATAATTGTTACAGTTGTTCCTTTCATTTCTTTTGAAGTAATTTCAAGTTTTCCTTTGTGGAGTTCTAGCAAGGAGCGTGAAATGGCTAATCCAAGACCTGAGCCTGTATGAGACTTAGTAAGCTGATTTTCAACTTGTTCAAAAGGTTGCCCAAGTTTTTTAATTGCTGATTGGGGAATACCGACACCTGTATCTGTAATTTTAAAAATAAGGTTATTTTTTTTCTTGAAAGCGCAGACATCAATATTTCCGCCAGAAGGCGTAAATTTAACGGCATTAGAGATGAGATTAAGGAAAATCTGTTTCATTGCACGACCATCAACTTCAGCATGAAGTTCTGGGGTAATGTTTGTTGTAACAACAATATTTTTTTCTTGAGCTTGAGGCGTTAGTGTTCGTACTGCTTCACTAATGATGGGCTCAAGATCGGTATTTTTACAATCAAGCGTAAATCTTCCTGCTTCGATTTTTGACATATCAAGAATGTCATTGATAAGGGTTAGAAGATGGGTTCCTGAATTGTAAATATCATGCATATATTCCTTATAGCGTTGTGAGCCAAGAGGGCCAAAAGTTGATTGCAACATGATGTCTGAAAAACCAAGAATAGCATTCAGAGGCGTGCGCAATTCATGAGACATATTGGCTAAAAATTCTGATTTAGCCTTATTAGCACTTTCGGCGCGTTCTTTTTCTGCTTTCAAACTTTTATTAAGTTTTTCAACTTCTGTTGCGCGTTGTTGAGCACTCCCTCGTGCGCGCTTGAGTTCTTGAATGAAAGAAAAAAGACGCCTTTCACTGTCTTCAAATTTTTCCTGTTGTTGTTTAAGCTCAGAAATGTCAGTACCAATACAAACCAATCCTCCATCTTGGGTTCGTCGTTCGTTAATTTTGAGCCAACAACCATCTGCCGTTTGGCGAATACTGGTTAAGTTACCAGTACCATCATCTTTAAGGGGATATTCACTGAGTGCAGGGCGTGCCATGGCTTCGACTGTTGCACGTTGGATACCTGATTGGAGAATTTGTTTAGGAATAGCGGCATATTCGCAAAATTTGCTGTTGGACATGACTAAACGTCCTTCAGCATCCCACAAGACGAAAGATTCTGAAATGTTTTCAATCGCATCACGGATACGAAGGTCGGCTTGCGCCGTTTGTTCAGCCAATTGTTGCTGTTCACTAATATCGAAGGAAATACCAACCAAATGGGGTTCTTCTTCTTCAGTCACTTCGGCACGAATGCGCATCCATACATAATGACCATCAGCATGACGCATAGGAACGTTAATATCGATATGCTTTTTTTTACCGCTCATTAATTCCTGAGCAAGGTCAAAAAAATTCGCATCATTTGGATTGATAATGGCGCTAATTTGGGAAATTGAGAGCAATGCATCTTGAGGGACATAGCCGAGCATTTCGTACATTGCTCGTGACCAGTAGACGCGTCCACTTGCCATATTCCAATCCCATAGTCCACAGCGTCCACGCATCATTGCCATATCAATACGGTTTTGAATTTTTTCTGAAACAAGATCTGTTTTGCGTGCTCGTACAATTTGGTTATAATAAGCATAAAGAAGAGCGAGGATAACGCCACTAGTTCCAATGAATATGGTTATATTTAACGAGAGAGTTTTCCGCCATTCCATGTAAATATGTTGCATTTTTTCACTGATGAATACCCCATATTGTCCATTTTCTGTTTGCTGAAAGGAAGCAAGAGCAGGAATATCTTTTCCTATTGTAATTTTCATGATTCCAGCATGTTTTCCTAGAGCTTGCAAAGTAATGCTTTCAGAGGTAAAATCCTGTAAGGGTTTTCCTAAGACAATCTCGGAACTTGATGAAGCTAGGACATTGCCTTTTTGATCGACAATAGCAATAACAGCGCTGGTTTTTATAAAACCTTTGTTACGAAAATTGGTCAGGATATTTTGTAAATGATTATGAGAAAGAGCAGCAGCTTTTCCTTGTCGAGTGGCGGCAAGTATGTCACGGTCGATTGTATTGGTAATATGAGAAGCTAAGAGAGCGATGGTAGAATGCGTGTTTTTATCAATTGTGTTGCGCCAATCATAGATTGATAGGAAACGGATTGCTGCTAGCATAACAAGAAATGCAAGAATTACAAATGGGAGTGAATGTCGCAGCCAAGGTTCAATAAAAAGAAGTTTTTGATAGGCAGAACCAGAAAACAGATTGGTACGCTCTGTGCGCTCCTTGCGGCTTTGAGCGCTTGATTTTGAATCAGCATACACCTCCCTTGGCGCATTATATGCGTCCAATTTAGCCATCTCGCGTTCCTTTAATTCTGGAATAATGTGATTTAAAAACTGCTTCGATATTCATAGTAACCCCATCGAATGCAATGAATCAAAACAGGAGTCTTCTGTCCAGTCTTTTTTTTAAAAAAAATAATTTTACTTTTATGATTTTGGAATATGAAAAGAAAAAAGTACTTTAAACGTGATCTATAAACAGGCTTAGATTGCCTGTTTATAGATTTAATGATGATCGAATAGTTTATAGAATTTATTTTAAAAAATATTATAGCATATTGATTTAAAATAATTTTTTTGTTTCAAGTGAGTAGACGATTGATGATATCAGAAACATCGCTTGATAATTTTGGCGCGGCAGCAATCGTTTTTAATGCCATTTCAAGTTTTTGTTGCCGAATAGATTCTAATTGTCGCCAAGAGCGCAAAGTTGTTAATAATCGTGAAGCAAGCTGTGGATTTTTTTTGTCAATTTCTAAAATGATTTGGCAAAGAAAATCATAGGAGGCACCATCAACTCTGTTAAAGCCTGTTAGGTTGTTAGAGGCAAAGACACCGATCAGAGATCGTACACGATTAGGATTATCCTTTGAAAATAGCGGGTGTTGCATGAGCTTTTGAACATTTTCGAGTGTTGATGTGCCAGCAACCATTGCTTGAATAGAAAACCATTTATCCATAACCAAAGGGTCATGTCGATAGCGGTTTTCAAAATCATTTAAGGCATTTTGTGCCTGCTCATTTTCATTAAAACGCTTCACGAGAACAGCGATACTGGCCATACGGTCAGTCATATTATCAGCTGTTGCATATTGTATAGCAGCTCGATTTGGATTGGCTTCAGCAATGGAAAGGTAATCCAGTATGATATTCTTTAATGCTCGCTTTCCGGCTTGTACAGTGTCTGGTGAATAGGGTTCTTGGGTTTGCATTTGTTCATAAAATTTTGTTAAGAGTTTTTGATGTGTTTGTGCAAGTGAAGCGAGAAACTGATTGCGCACGTAATGAATACGATCTGGATCAATATTTTTACCGATTGTATGAGCAAGCTCAACTTCACTAGGTAAATTTAAACAGAAGGCACGAAATTCAGGCTCTAAGGTTTCATCTGTTATGATTGTTTCAATCAGCTTTAGCAAAGCAGAAGGGAGAGTTGCTTTTTCTTGTGTTTTATCTTGAATGCTTTGAAGCAAAGCTTGCGTCATTAAATGATTAAGAGATTGCCAGCGATTAAGGTGATTGTCATCATGTTGTGCAAGAAAAATAAGTTCATTTTCATTAAATGGCGTGTGTAGAATAATTGGTGCTGAGAAGTCTCGCAGCAGTGATAAAACGGGTTTTTCACGCAGTCCTTTTAATGTAAACGTTTGGCTTTCCTTGGATAAAAGCATAACATCTGATTGAATATCTGTATCCGCTTCATAGGTGAGGTTTTCTCCGTTAGGTCCTAACAAGCCAAATACGATAGGGATAAGCATAGGCTTTTTTGTATTTTGTTGTGGGGTTGCGGGAATATGTTGCTTTGCATGAATTGTTAAAACACCATCGCTATAATGACTATCGATTTCTACATTGGGTGTTCCTGCCTGTTCATACCATAGCATGAATTGGGAGAAGTCTTGACCAGACACTTCAGCAAAACAGGTAATAAAATCTTCAATTGTACAAGCTTGTCCATCATGACGTTGAAAATAAAGATCAGTGCCTTTACGAAAAAGAGTAGGACCTAAAATAGTCCGTATCATGCGAACAACTTCAGCACCTTTTTCATAAACAGTTGTTGTGTAAAAATTATTAATTTGGCTATATTGACGAGGACGCACAGGATGCGCAAGAGGTCCTGCATCTTCTGCAAATTGCGTCGCTTTTAATGCTTTTACATTTTCAATTCGCTGTAGGCTGCGTACATTTTGATCTGATGAAAATTCCTGATCACGATAAACAGTGAATCCTTCTTTTAAACAGAGTTGAAACCAATCGCGACAGGTAACACGATTACCGCTCCAATTATGGAAATATTCATGTGCAATGACACGTTCAACATTTCTATAATCCTGATCGGTTGCTGTTTCAGGATCGACAAGAACATATTTATCATTAAAAACGTTAAGGCCTTTGTTTTCCATTGCTCCCATATTAAAGTCGGAAACAGCAACAATATTGAAAACATCAAGATCATATTCGCGCCCAAAACATTGTTCATCCCAATGCATGGAACGTTTAAGAGCATCCATTGCATAGGTTGCGCGTTCGGTTTTTCCTTTTTCTACATAGATACCAAGCTCAATACGTCGTCCAGATACAGTTGTAAAATGGTCTTCTAACTTATCAAGATCTCCACCTACTAAAGCAAAGAGATAAGATGGTTTGGGATAAGGATCTTCCCAAATGGCAAAATGGCGATTATTTTCTAAAGTTCCTGTTTCCACCAGATTACCATTTGAAAGCAAGATTGGGATTGTTTGGGTATCTGCTTCAATTTTCACTCTATAGGTAGAAAGAACATCTGGGCGGTCGTAAAAATAAGTAATACGACGAAAACCTTCCGATTCGCATTGTGAGCAATAAACACCATTTGAAAGATAAAGCCCCATAAGTTGGCGGTTGCTTTCAGGATTCAGTTCCGTAACCAATTTCAATGTAAAAGGAACCGTTGGTGGCGTTGTAATTTCTAAACGTGAAGGCGTCACTTTATAAGTGTTTGGGGCTAATATCTCATCATTAATAGAAACGGAAATTAAAGTAAGATCATCACCAGAAAGAACAAGAGGTGTTAATTCTTTTGTATCGTGATGAGGCTCAATAGACAATATGGCTATAACATAGGTTTTTGTCGGTGCTAATTGGAAAGAAAGTTGTGTTTTAGGGATAACGTAAGGGGTTGGTTGGTAGTCTTCCAAACGATAAATAGATGTTATTGGCTGTTTCATAGTTTTTTCCCATTTGTATTTTAAGAGTTAAAGAAGGGTGTGTTAATTTTAGAAGCAATATAGGATTAAAGAATTACAAAAGGCTGTCGAGGCGATTTTTTACTTCTAAGAAGTCTATCCATGTAAGCTTCTTTTGACTAGGGGTTCTAAGAAGGTAAGCTGGGTGGAAAGTTGGCATAACAGGTATTTTTATATTATCCTCGCTTTCATAGATATGCCATTTCCCTCTTGTTCGGATAATCCCATTTTGAGATCCAGTAAGAAACTGTGCAGCAACGCCTCCTAGTGCTATAAGAACACGAGGACGCGCTAAATAAATGTGTCGTTCAATAAAAGGGCGGCACAAGGCAACTTCTCTTGGTGTTGGTGTACGATTTCCTGGCGGACGCCAAGGAATAGTGTTGGCAATGTAAACATTATTTCTTGTTAAGCCAATTGATGCGAGGATTTTATTAAGCAACATCCCAGCTTTTCCCACAAAAGGAATTCCTTGTATATCCTCGTCTCGTCCTGGTGCTTCGCCTATAAGCATCAGGGGGCTTCCTGCTGTTCCATCTGAAAAACAGGTATTTTTTGCTGTCAATTTTAATGAACAGCCATTAAATGCAAGGAGAGCAGATTTTAATTCATCAAGTGTCTTTGCATTTTTTGCACTCTCTATAGCTGTGGATTCATTTTGTATAGTCCTAGAGTTATGCAGCTGATGATGATCTAATTTTACGGTTGGAGATGTTTTGGGAGATGCTTGTTGATTATGAGAAATGTTCACGACAGATATTAATTTTCTCTCTGAACAAGCAGACTGCTTAAAACGATCAATAGGAAAATCTGTCAGAACGGCATCCGCACCACTTTCTTTATAAAAGTTTAAGAGTTCTTCATAGGAAATTGAGCACGGCGTTTGATTTAACATTTTATTTTTTCTAATGATCTAGCGATTATAGATCAAACAAAATTATCCTTCAAGTTTTATTAAATGTATTCGCTAGCCATTAATGTATAAGAACGTTGATAGGATTCTCTCTTTTCACAAAAAAGGCAAATCGTAAAATGCGAATGTTCGCGATTATGTGCATCTTTAAATGTATAATTTGTTTAAATTGCGTTATTTCAACTTTTTAAACAGAATAAACTCACTCATACTAAAAGAATTTTTTACTAAATGCAAGTGGTGTTATAATATTTTTATCATTATATTCTATATTTAATACTTAATTAAAGTGAATTTTGTAGTATTTTATTTATAAAATTAATTATAAATTTCATATTATTATATTTTTTAATAACTTTTATTAAAAAATATTAAATATATTAATTTAAATATATAAATATTACTTTTATATGAGAAAATACTAAGACGTTATAAACTATTTTTACAATGGGTTAAAAGCAATGTGTGGATATATGCTTTTGCTTTTTTTACAGCTGAAATGAGAGGTTCATTTAATGCTAAATGCGCTGCAATAGCGCTTGAGAGAATGCAACCTGTTCCTCGCATTGTTCCTTTTAAACGTGGAGTAGAGATATTTATGACTTCAGTTTTGTCAATGAAGCTATCAATTGCAAGAGGCCCCTCTGCATGTCCCCCTTTTACTAAAATAGAGCGAGCTCCCAATGACAAAAGTTTTTTTGCTTGTTGTATTGCTTGCTTATCATGAGATGCCAATGGACTTTTGCTAAGAAGAGCGAGTTCTTCTCTATTCGGTGTTAAAAGATCAACATGAGGAAGCAGTTTATCGATCATCGTGTCGATGATTGTTTCCGTTATTAGTTTTCCTCCTGATGAAGCGACAAGTACAGGGTCCAAAATAACTGGAACATGGGGATAGTCTTTGAGTACGTTACAGATTGCTGCTATAATTGCTTTTGTCCCCGTCATACCGATTTTTATTGCGCTTATTGGATTTGCTTCTAGGGCAGCACGCATTTGCGCAGCGACGAGGTCTCCACGCATTGGAATGATTTCGACAACGCGATTATCATCTTGTACGTTAACACAAGTAATTGCTAAATTTGCTTTTATTTGAAAATGTGCAGAGGTTTCTATATCACGAACAATACCAGCACCTCCTGTTGGATCAGTGCCCGCAACAATAAGAATAGAAGGTATCAACGCCATGTTTGTGTTACTTTTATCCACTGCTGTACACGCTCTTCTGGTTTTTTATGGAGGATAATATCAGTCACAACAGCAGCACTATTTGCTCCTGCTTTTAAAACACCCACTGCGCGTTCTGGTGTTAAACCACCAATACCCACCAAAGGTAAAGCACCAATCCGCTTTCTCCATTGTTTGATTTTTTCTAGTCCTTGCGGCATCCATTTCATTTTTTTTAAGATTGTCGGATAAATAGGACCAAGTGCAATATACTCAGGATTAGCAGAGAGTGCGATATCCAATTCATGTTCATCATGTGTACTAAGACCAACTTTTATACCACTTTTACGAATTGCGTGAAGATCAGCATTGCTTAGGTCTTCTTGTCCCAGATGAATAAAATTACACTTTTCATCAATTGCTATTTCCCAATGATCATTAATAATTAATTGTGCTCCCAATTTATTGCATATGTTTTTTGCACGCTTAATATGTTGACGGATTATTTGTTGATTTTCATGTTTCATACGCAATTGTACGAGCTTGATACCAAGAGGAAGCAAACGTTCAATCCAATCAGCGTTATCAACGATGAGGTAAAATGGATCCAGTTTCATGAAAATACCGCTTTTCCAATGATTGGTGTTGAAGGGACTGCTACATTGCGTGCTTCGATCATGCCAGCTTTATATCCCATACGTCCTGCTTGAACAGCTTTAGAAAATGCTTCAGCCATTAAGACAGGATCACCTGCTTTAGCAACTGCGGTATTAAGCAGTACTGCATCATAACCGAGTTCCATCGCAATGGCGGCATGTGATGGGCGTCCAATGCCGGCATCAATAACAAGAGTAGCATCAGGAAGGTAAGCACGGATAGAACGCAATCCATCAGTATTATGAGGTCCTTTGGCAGAACCAATAGGAGCACACCAAGGCATAATAACACGGCAACCAATGTCAAAAAGTTTTTCAGCAACAATGAGATCATCCGTTGTATAGGCAAAAATTTTGAAACCTTCATTGTTTAAAATTTGAGCAGCTTCGATTAAGGAAAAAATATTTGGCTGTAAGGTATCTGAATTACCGATAATTTCGAGTTTAATCCAAGCCGTTTTAAAAAGATCTCTTGCTAATTGGGCTGTGGTTACGGCCTCTTTAACAGTATAACAACCAGCAGTATTAGGAAGCACTGTTACCCCAAGTTCTTGAAGAAATTTCCAAAATTGTCCACCTTGTTTTCCACCTGCAGTTTCACGGCGCAAGGAAACAGTTACAATTTCCGTATTCGATTTATGAATAGCATCACGAAGGATTGCTGGTGAAGGATATTGCGCTGTACCTAATAGAAGACGGGAAGAGAATTGTCGTCCATAAAGATTCAGCATAATTTTAGCCTCCTTGCATTGGGCTTAAAATTTCAATTTTATCTCCTTCATGCAAGACAAATTGGCTTCGTGCATCTATGGGAACAACTTCAGCGTTAACAGCAGTTGCAAGCCAATTTCCTTCATATCCCAATTCTTCAAGCAAGAGACCGAGAGTCATAACTTCTGTTTGGACTGTTTCACCATTAACAAATATTTGCATGTTTTATTCCAATGCCAATTCCATTGCTCGTTTTGCCATTTCTGGAGACAACAGAAAACCATGTCTATAAAATCCATTAATAGAAATAAAGTTACCATCTTTATGCACAGAAGGGAAGTTATTAGGATAACATGGACGAACACCAACGCCAGATTCAATAATTTCTGCTTCAGCAAAAGCAGGATGTAAAGTATAAGCCGCGTTGAGCAGTTCCATCATTGATCTTACAGAGATTGCACCATCAAAGTCACTTTCAATCATCGTTGCACCAATCATAAAAATATTATCTTGTCGAGGTACAATGTAAAGAGGAAACCGTGGGTGAAGAAGACGAATTGGACGCGAAATTTTAATATCGGTGCAGCGCACGAGAAGCATTTCACCGCGTACGCCCCGTATATTTTTATCTTTTCCTAAACGTGCTATTCCTGTCGCATCAATAACAATATCAAATTTTTTTTCAGCCTTCTCTACATCAACAAAACAGGCTCCATTGTTGAGAAGCTTTTCTTTTAAAGCCATAAGTGCTTTGCGAGGATCAATATGGGCTTCATTTTCATAAAAGAGTGCACAGTTAAAACGTTCAGCAAGATCTGGTTCAAGATGAGCTATTTCTGTATTATCTACGGTTTTGTGATTATGCGTACGTACAGAAAATCGTTCAAGTTCTCCTCTATCTCGTGTAGGTGCAACCACTAAAGTGCCTTTTTGTATGACAAGGTTGGGGAGCGTTTTACGCCACCATTGTATAGCTTGTACACCAAGATCTTCAACAATTTGTTCTGCACTTTCCCTTTCACAGTAAGGTGCGAGCATTCCTCCTGCATACCAACTAGCACTTCCTATCGGTGAATGAGGGGGGGCTGATACAGTAACAGAAGCACCTTTTTGCTGTAACATAAAGGCAGCTGTTAAGCCGCCTACACCTGCACCTTTGATAAGAATGTTCTTCAACTATTTACTTTCTTTTTTTGAGGAGGAACAATTTCCATATAAAGGTCACCATTTTTCTGATATTTTTCGGCCATGGCGATCATACCTTCCCCTTTTGTTTTTCTTATTGCAGCTGCCTCACGAATATCATGGGAAATACGCATAGAACAGAATTTTGGTCCACACATGGAACAAAAATGCACTAATTTATGGGCTTCTTTAGGCATTGTCTCATCGTGAAAGGCACAGGCTGTTTCTGGATCAAGAGAAAGGTTAAATTGATCATGCCATCTAAAATCAAATCGTGCACGCGAAAGAGCATTATCGCGCAATTGTGCTCTAGGTAAACCTTTAGCAAGGTCAGCGGCATGAGCAGCAATTTTATAAGTGATCACACCAGTTTTTACGTCATTCCTATCGGGGAGTCCTAGGTGTTCTTTAGGTGTTACATAACACAACATAGCAGTTCCAAACCATCCAATCATAGCGGCACCAATTGCTGATGTAATATGGTCATAACCAGGAGCAATATCCGTTGTAAGAGGTCCCAAAGTATAAAAAGGCGCCTCATGACAAAGATCTAATTGTTGCTCCATATTTTCTTTAATTTTGTGCATTGGGACATGTCCTGGTCCTTCAATCATAACCTGTACATCCTTTTTCCAAGCAATTTTTGTCAATTCTCCCAAGGTTTTAAGCTCTGCAAATTGGGCCTCATCATTGGCATCGGCAATAGAGCCAGGGCGTAACCCATCTCCTAATGAAAGAGAGATATCATATGTTTTTGCAATATCACAAATTTCATCAAAATGTTCATAGAGAAAGCTTTCTTTGTGATGATGGAGACACCATTTTGCCATAATAGAACCGCCTCGTGAAACAATACCTGTTACACGATCAATGGTCATAGGAATAAATGGTAATCTTAATCCTGCGTGAATGGTAAAATAATCAACACCTTGCTCTGCTTGCTCAATAAGGGTATCACGGAAAATATCCCATGTTAAGTTTTCGGCAATACCCTGTACTTTTTCGAGTGCTTGATACAGAGGAACAGTCCCGATGGGCACAGGAGAATTTCGAATAATCCATTCACGAATATTGTGAATATTTCGACCTGTAGAAAGATCCATAACTGTATCTGCTCCCCAGCGAATGGCCCAAACCATTTTATCAACTTCTTCTTCCATAGATGAAGTTACTGCTGAATTGCCAATATTAGCATTAATTTTAACACGAAAATTACGCCCAATAATCATGGGTTCGCACTCTGGATGATTAATGTTTTGTGGAATAATGGCGCGTCCACAAGCAATTTCATTGCGCACAAATTCCGCAGTATAAATTTCTGGTATTGATCCAGCAAATGTTTCATTTGATGGTACATTCTGCCGTTCTTCTACTGCTAATCCTTCATTTTCTCGTATAGCCACATATTCCATTTCTTCGGTAATAATGCCTGCGCGTGCGTAAGCCATTTGTGTAATTGCTTTGCCATTTTTTGCTCGTAAAATAGAACGTTTTTGCTTAAAGGCTGGAGTAAGGTTTTTATCAGAAGTCAATCCATTATCTTCAGGTTTAACTAATCGTGCAGGATAAGTTTCAGTATCATCCCGCTTAGAGAGCCAAGGCAAGCTAATTGCTGGCAGGCCTTTTGTAATATCAATGATCATATCTTTATCTGTGTAGGGGCCAGAAGTATCGTAGACGTTTAAAGGTTTTTCACCACTGCCATCAGCCAGTGAAATTTCACGCAATGGTACGCGCACATCAGAAAAGAGAAGGCTCTGTTGATAAATTTTGCGTGAAGCGGGAAAGGGGCTACAACTGATTGATGGAGTATTTTTCTGCACAAACTTTTTCCTTATAGACACGAAGTTCAAAAATAGGTTGCGATGTTAATGGAGTTACGATGTTAATGGAGATGTATTCAAATTATCAATCACGAGCATTCAGATGAATAGGGATAGTATTGCTTTGTAGCAAAGAAAACCCAATACAGCTCAAGAAAAGTTATTTTGAAAAACTGATACAATATCTATTCTAATATTTGCATGCCTCCTCCCACTTGAAGTATTTTTGTTAATACGAATATGGTTGGCTTAAATATCTATATTGTCAATCATAAAAATATATTTTAAACGATTTTGGTGTGTTTTTAAGAGTGAAAATGGATATTATGAAGTGATAAACTATGATATTGAAGCTTTTATAAACCAGAATAAAGTTAAAAACGGCTTATCAGGGAAAAGTAGATAGTTTATGGCTTTGATTGAGATTTTTTTCATATTAAAATAATAACTCAGAATACCATAAGATCCTCTCATCATATATCTTTTCGTATAAAAATACTTCCTTGTACGTCATAAGTGGGAGCGTATGGGGCAAAGCACTTGAAGAAAGGAAGCCAAATGTCATTTAATGAACATTCTAAGAGTGAGGCTGTCAAAACGTGGGAGCCAACAAAATGTATGATGGATTCCACTTGTATCTTCAAAAGCTTAAAGCTGATGATCTATAATGGCTTGCTATTGTATCATTGACGTGCGCTGTCGTAAAATGAAAGGAGTATATTTTGAGCAATATTTCTTAAAAAGTGCGTAATATGCAATATCATTATATTTTGTTTGGGGCATTCTATTCTTCATGAGGGGGATGTTCCCATTAAGAATGCGATAAATAAAAGCGAGAAACAATACCTAATCTTTATTATAAAAATAATATTGCCTTGAATTAAGAAGAACACCAATAATTGCAAGATGTTATTTAGAATGATTTATTGTTCTTGCAAAAAAAATATACATATAATAATATATAGAGGGGGATATGCTAAGTGTGGGAGGGCAAAAGTTGGTTATGGGGCGTTTAATAAACAAGGATATTGTTCATAAAAATTGGGGGAGGGGCTGGGTTATGCTTTTTAATTTTTTCCGGATCGGATACAACCTTCAAATTTTGTGAAGGTGTGTGATATTTAATATTTCAAAGTATTTTATTTCCAGTTTAATGAAAGTGTGGAGCAAATGTCCATATTGAATATATTCTCTTTGATACATTTAGATTGAACAAAAGCTTATTCAAAAAAAACATTGGTGCTAATCTTGTGACACAATTTCAGAAATCAATTGAATAAAATAGAACAAAGTATCTGCATGTGGATAAAAACATAATGAAGCATGCAAAAAATTTGAAGCTAATTTTTAAAATTTTAATACAAATGATAGCCAAAAGATAGAATTTCTTTGTTTAAAATATATGGTATAAAATATCGACGAGATAGATTTAAACTATTGAAAAAATAAAAAAAGATAATGTTTAAGTCAGAAATTTTCTATGTGGATGATAAGTTATTACATTCAGTAATGGTTATATGAAATCCATAATAAGAAAAATTTTGGAAGTATTTATAAATTTTGCAACAAGATGCAAGATGCAAGATTGAAAAAATAATTATATAACAACAGCAAAGCAACAAAACAAGATATTAAGTAACATCAGATGAGGTGTTACATTATACATTAGAAGAGAAAGCATTAAGACTAATGTTATGAAAAGCGTCTGGTGAATTTAGGTTATAAAATTGGAAGGAGTGAAGAGAGATAAAATGCGTAAATAAGGATGGTGCAGTGGTTATGATGTACCAATAAACAGCGGCAGCACATTTTAGTGCACAGAACGAGAAGTTGTTAGAAAAACTATGAAAATAATGGGGGATTTAAAATGTCTAATATCTATGATTGGTCTCTAAAGGCTGATGAAAATGCTTATTCAGATAGTATCATTAATTGGGCAGAAGGACAGCCGCCTAGTTCTGTTAATGATAGTGCAAGGGCGATGATGCAGCGCGTGCGCGAATATCTTGCAGATAATGGTGGATCTATTAATTCAAGCTTTATAGTAAATTTGGAAGATAAAACAACATTAATTACCTTAAAGACAGTTTCGCCTATAAAGAAATACAACAATGATATCGTCATACGTTTTAAAGCTTGTGGTGTAAATATTGGCGTGACAACAATAACTGTTAATAATATAGGAGAAAAGCTTATCTATAAAGCCACTGATACAGGGGTTATACCATTAGAAGGTGGAGAATTTCAAACAGATGGCATTTATGAAATGGTATACAATAATGGTGTTTTAATAAAAGAGCATGAGGGTTGGTATTTATTAAACCCTACACCACCAAAGATAGAAAGTTTCCCCTCTGGATTCATTGCAACATTTGCTATGCAAAATGTGCCAAATGGTTGGCTTTTATGTGATGGTAAGGCCTATAAGCGTGAAGATTATCCGCAGTTATTCGAGGCAATAGGTGATAAATGGGGAAAAGACAGCAATAAAACTTTTAAAGTTCCTGATTTTAGAGGCATGTTTTTACGCGGCTTTGATAATGGTCGGGGTTTAGATGGTGGTAGAAAGTTTGCAGATGAACAACAAGATAGCATAAAATCACATACGCATATTGGGAGTATTGAAAACGCAGGCGAGCATGCGCATAATTTTGAGTATCAAGGGGTAGGATGGCCCGTTGGTGATATTGGGAGACTCCCGAATCATTATACTTATAATGCAACCCTGAAAGGGAGAACAGCTTCTGCTGGTGCACATACACACAAGGTAACTCTTTCCCATACGGGTGAGGCAGAAACGCGCCCTGTTAATACAACCGTTGTCTATGCTATAAAATCATGAGTATGTTTAAGTAATAATAATCTATACACCTTGATAATTTTGTTAACGCGGAGCAATTCCGCGTTATTTTCTATGCATATGAAAAGGAAATCTATATTGTTAATAGAATACTTGAGAGCGTCAAAAAACAATTTTAAAATGATTGAAAGAAAGAGTTAAGGATATAATTTATTTTATAATTATATGATAACATAGGGAAAATGTGTAAAAATCATTTAAACTGTGCCGTGAAGAGATCTGGAGATATATTTTTTCATAAGGTGTTTTGATAGGGGAAGGTAATAAAATTATTCAACCTGAGGCATAAAAAAGTACAATATTTTTAGCGTTTTTTGTGCAAAAATAGCATACCCCTGTATGAGTTAATTCATCTTATAAAGATATTTCTCACCTTGTTGTCGATTTCATTTCTTTGCATTCCATGGTAGGAGGCTTTATCTGTAAATGATAGTTCCCCTTTGAGTGGAATCATCATTATGCTTATGAAGCAGAAGACAAACGCTATTTCTATACTCTCTCCTCATCCCTATATTCCGCATTGTTTTTGCATTAGGGGGCTTACAAAAAGCGTTATTGAGTTTATTTTAAAGTTTTTATTCAATAGGTTAATTCTTTGTGATATGCCAATAAACAATTTTTTAATAGAGAGAGAAAAGTAAAAATATCATTGTAAATCAATATTTATTTATACAAATAAGCTAAAGTATATGTATTATAAAGAAAACATTACCATTAAAGCTACAAATAAATCTTTTATGCAGGGGAGAAAGGTACTTGATTTCTATATGGTCCTTAGAAGATATAATAATACACCCGTTATTATAACAAAGGCATTTATATGTATTTCTTGAATCATTTTTATAAAGATAAAAGTGATAGAAAGAGTGGGAAAACGCATGTTTATGTTGTATAAATTTGTATGATATAACAGTTTGATAACAAAACAAAACTTCACATGTTTTTAGTTACGTAAAATCTTAAAAGATTTTAAACTGGTATTTTTTTCCAAAAATATCTTTAGGGTAATTGGTCTTCTTTTTTAATGACAGATGACAAAAAGGAGTTCATATGAAAATAAAAAAGATTCTTGAATATTTGCGTATTTTATTTTGCTATGGACTTTAGTTTTTAGATTGAAGCCGATAGCCTAGAGATCTAATTTCATAGGAGGATGTCGTTTGAGGGAGTATAAAAGGGATATCTTCTTTAGGTAATTCAGAAACGTTTAAAGAACAATGATAAACATCGCGGAGATTTTGTGTTGTCAACACATTAGTTGCATTTCCTTCGCAATAAATCTCACCTTCCTTGAGCAAGATCATGTTATCTGCATAATGTGCCGCGAGATTGAGGTCATGAAGAACAGCAAGAACGCCGCCACCAGAATGAGCAAATTGTTTAGCAATATCCATAACGATGATTTGATGTTGAATATCGAGGCTAGCAATAGGTTCATCTAATATCATCCAGCGAGGAATCCCATTATGAACAGGTTTCCAGACTTGGCAAAGTACACGGGCAAGTTGTACTCTAGCTTGTTCTCCACCTGATAATTGGTGATAATACAGGTTGCCATAATCAGAAAGGTCAACGCACTCTAAAGCTTTCTGGATAAGATTTTGCAATTCGGCTTTGGCAATGCTAAATTGGTTTACAGAAAGACCAAGCCCTACAACTTCATGGACTAAGAATGGAAATACGAGCGTTGTTGATTGTGGTAGTACAGCGCGCATTTTTGCCATTACATGAGTTTTTGTTTGGCATACATTATAACCATTTAAGGTTATTTTTCCACTGTAAGGAATTTCACCACTCAGAGCTTTGATAAAAGTACTTTTTCCTGATCCATTAGGACCAATAATAATGGTAAAAGCACCACTTTTAGCTTGAAGATTAATGTGTTTAAGAATCTGCTTCTTTCCGCGCTGAACACAAATATTTGTCGCTTCAATCATGAAAAGTCTGTTCCTCGTTTGCATATAAGGATCCATAGAAAGAAAGGTGCACCAAAAAGTGCTGTTACAATCCCAATCGGCAATTCAGCGGGGGCAACAATTAAGCGTGCAAACATATCAGCAAAAATAAGTAATGCTGCTCCCAAGAGAGCAGAGCAAGGAATGAGATAGCGATGATCAGGACCTATGAGCTGACGTAAAATATGAGGAACAATAATACCAATAAAACCAATACCACCACTGACAGCAACAGCACTACCGCACATAAGAGCAACAAGGGGAATAGCAATATTTTTGACGCGTTGAATATGGAAACCAATATGGCCAGCAACAGCTTCTCCAAGAGCAAGGGCATTAAGTGCTCGTGATAAAAAGGGAGAGAAAAGAAGACCAATAACGATAAAAGGGAGAACAAGCCATACTTTCAACCATGTAGCGCCCGCAAGAGAGCCCAGACTCCAAAAAGTGATATCACGCAGTTGTTGGTCATTTGCGACAAAAATCAATGTTCCGACAACAGCACTGCTTAATGCACCAAGAGCAATACCAGCAAGCAGCATGGTTGCAATAGAGGTAAAGCTGTTATGCGTTGCTATTATGTAGAGAATAATCGTTGATAAAAGTCCACCAAAAAAAGCACCTATGATAACTTTATAAGGCTCTAGAAAAGGTGCAAAAGAAACAGGAAAAGCAATGCCGACAACAATTGCTAAGACTGCTCCAAGTCCAGCACCTGCTGATACACCTACAATTCCGGGATCTGCAAGAGGATTACGAAAAAGCCCTTGCATAAGAACACCGGAGACAGCTAAGGCTGCTCCAATCAATAATCCCAAGATAACACGGGGAAGCCTTATGTCGATGAGCACGAGGTAATCACGCGTTTTACTACTTACCGAAAAATCTTGTGTAAGTATCACATGGAGGAGATCAACGAAAGAAACCTTTGCTGCACCATTCAAGAGCCCACCAAAAATACTGAAAATAAGGAATATTATTAAGCTTAATAATAAAATTTTTCCCTGCTTTGAACGGTTTATTTTTTTACCTTCTTTTTCTTTAGGTAAATGCATCCTGGATGTACCGTCTACCATTTTTATCAGCTCTTACCGTTTTGATGTGCACCATAAAGTATCTCAATAAGCTCTCTTGATGCGTCTGCAGTACGTGGACCAAATCCCAAAAAATACATAGCATCCATCTGTTTTATGGCATGATTTTTCGCTGCAGTTGTTGCTTGAACTGCCGGTATGGCTAAAATCTTATCAATGCTGGTTGATCTTGCACCATGTTTTATAAGCAAAATAACATCAGGATCTGATTTCAATAATGCTTCGCCGTTGAGAAGTTTATATCCTTTATAATCGGTGATAGCATTGATAGCGCCTGAAAGTTTGATCATACTATCAGCTGCAGTACCTGTCCCAGATGCCATGACGCGTCCATTTTGCACAGAGAAAACAAAAAGAACACGCTTTGGTGTTGTTACTTTCGCCAAAAGCGCATCGTTGTCTAAAAAATTACGCTTCAATTTCTCAATTAACGCCGCGGCTTGCACTTCCCGATGAATGGCTTGACCAACGAGGCGAATCTTTTCTATCACATTTTCACGGGAGTAGTCTTCTGGTATGATCACCAGAGGTATTGATGTTTTTTTGAGAATATCAATTGTTGAAGCGGGACCACTTCCTTCAACAAGCAATATACCCTCTGGAGCAAGTGATAAAACCCCCTCAGGTGAAAGAGCACGCATATATCCAAGCACAGGAAGCTTGAGCGCTTCTTGTGGGTAGACGCTTGTACTATCACGGGCGACAAGTTGATCTTGGGCTCCCAATGCATAGACAATTTCTGTAAGTGCTCCGCCGATAGAAACAATTCGAGCATTTTCAGGAAAACGCGTTGCAGGTTCAGCAATTACTTGTTTAGAAAAACAAGTAAGAGAGAGCAGTAAACACGTAAGAAAAAGGTTTGATAACCTATGTAAAAGAGATATGAACATGTCTAACCTTATCTTATCTTAGTTACTGCTGTTTTCTTGGCATGATGGCAAACTATTCAATAAAGAACGCCAATCTTCACGTTCTTTTTGACCCTCCTTGCGTACGCCAAAAAATTGAATAACCATCTCATCATCTTTATCGAAAACTTCAAGTGAACTGACATAACCATCACGGGTAGGTTTGCGAACATGCCATACTCTAGCAATCCCAGACGTGAGTAAATGAAGGTCAAATCTTGGATCAAGAACATTAAGCCAAGGTCCCATTTGCTTAATATTTTTTACAGTCCCACTAAAAATTTGAATACACCCTTTATTCCCAACAAAACACATGATTGGCAGTTCTTGTTGTGCGACTTGGTTAAGCATCATTTCAACAGCATTTACCTGTAATTCATCGGCAAATTCATTACCAACATATTTTACAGCATGATGTCGATTAATTTTAAATTCGGAAATAATTTTGTGAAGTTGGTGTACATCTGTCATTTTCCGCCAACGATCCCGAAAACTCTCAATATCCAATTCTGTTATGTCACATTGGGCTGGGAGAGAAACGGGAAGAATGTTAAGAACAGGAGACTGATCTTCAAGAAGGAGCTTTTCAACAAGTTTATTCCACTCTTCCATATTTGTCATATCTTTAGAATAGACCTTTAAAATAGCAACGCCATGTTGATCAAAGAATTGCAGACTTTTTGTAGGTTTTCCAAGAATAACGACATCATATTCAAAACCGAACTTCCATTGTTTTGTAAAAATACGCAAATCAATTTCACCAAGTGTGATAGGAATATGTTCGTTTTGAACAATTTTTTCAAAGCGTCCCGTTATTTCGTGAACAGCATATTCATTGCGAGTTAAGACCATGACGGTTCCAAGTCGAGGTGCATTTTCCAAGAGAGTAGCAACATCAGTTTGTAGCCTTTTTGCTTTTCCAATGGTACAATAAGCCGCAATAAGCTCCGCTTCAGATATACCAATCGAAACCGCAAAATCGCGGTTTCGCATTTCTTTTTTTTCTTCACGCAAACGAAGAATCATTTCAGCTGTATGTGCCATGAATTTACCTTATGTTACTTAACTCAAAAACTAACTTTCAAATTTTACAATTCCAAGGCAATAAATTAAATTCTTTTAAGAGTTCAATCTATCACAAAATAACACTCTATCGTCAACAGCTGAGCAATCAAAAAACGATAAAACAGAAAGAATTAAAACTTTTCTACCAAATCTTTGTAATTTTAAAGATGTTGAAAATAGAAACACAATAATTAATCCTTTTATCAATACGATTTTATTGACCGAATAATTAACAGAAGTGACTAAAACTTTTGTACAAACGACACCTTAAAGTTACGACCAGGCTGGCTATAATAATCTTTTGGTGTTGAACTTTTACCTGAAGGAAGTTCAGATACATTCCAATATTTTGTATTGAAAAGATTATAAACACCGGCTCTTAGAATAGGTCCCGTTTCACCGAATGGTTTCCACCACCCTGTCATATCAACGACATGATATCCTGGAATTTTTTGGTAATCAGATTCTTCGGCTACTTTGTCACGTTTAGCTGCCAAAGTAAGGATAATATCGCTTCCCCAAACTTCTTTTGCATATCCTAATCCGATAACTGCTTTCAAAGGAGGAATTGAGTTAAGATACTCCTTTTTATCAAGATCTTTTCCTTGTGAATAAGCAAGAGCAACATTGCTATGAAAACCATTTTTAAGAACTAAATGAGCTTTTGTCTCAACACCAAAAATTTGCACGTGAAAACGATTCATGTAATGCCGACGCGCAAATCTAAATTCCTCTGATGGCCCTCTATCCTCAGTATCTATGAAATTCTTATATTGATTGAAAAAGGCATTGAAGGAACCACCGAAATTTACATTTCCATACCGTAGACCAACATCATACCCATTGCTTGTTTCTGGTTGAAGATCAGGATTCCCTTTCACGTAATAAGCAGAAGGTTTGATATAAGAGACGTAAAGTTCTGAAATACGTGGTGCACGAAAAGCCTGTGCCCACTGAGCATAGAGCGTTACTTGATTACGAACATCCCACTCCACGCGTAATTTAGGAGAAAAGCGTGAACCACTTCTTTCTGGAGGGAATTTATCAGAAATCAGTGCTTTCTCATAAGAAGGTGTTTTCTGAGGAACATATTTGTACCAATCATACCGGATTCCCGGTGTTACACGAAAACGATCATCAACCAACCCAATTTCATCTTCAAAAACAAAACCTAAATTGTAACCATTTGTGTCTGGTGAATCTGATCGATTAGCAGGAACAAAAAGACATCCCCGAGCGTATTCTTTTATATGACAATTGTCTTTACCTAACAAATAGTGATGAAATTTAGATGACGAAACATTCATTACAAACTTTAACGTATGGTTTATAGTGCCAAAATCCACTTTTTTAAGGGCATCAGCATTGAAACCATAATTGATATTACGCAAGAAATTATCTCTCAAATAATCCCCTTTGGGAGCTGAAACACGAACGCCTGTCATAACGTAACGACTTGATTGCCTTTGCCAATAAAGCTGCCCATTAAACGCATCAAGAACTGCATCACCATTACCATTATAATTATAAGAAAGAGAAAAGCGCTCACGAAGTTTATTATCCTGCTCATAAACGGAACCTGGAGCGTATCTTTTAGACGAATTTAATTCATGTGTGTTACTATTATGACCAAAACGCTCTGCGGTAAAACCAAGGCGGTGATTATCACTCAAATATTGATGAATTTTAAAAAGCAAGTTATTTTTATCAAAGTGAGAAGGGTTTTTGCGCGTGCGTTCCTCATACCCTTCTACTGTTCCCATATTTTTGCGCTCATGACCTTCTACATAAGATCCTTGAAAAAGTAAAAATGTCCGGTAATTACGCACAGCAAAAGCTTGATCGATGCGCCAGCTGTTATCAACAGAATTATAACCACCTTTTATAAGGCTTCCCCAATTCTTTTCTTCCACGATCAGGTCTTCAGGATCAAGGGTACGCAACGCAATGATTCCCCCTAAGGCGCCAGAACCATAAAGACTAGAATCTGATCCTTGAATAGTATCAAACGTAGAAAGAGCATTGAAATCAAAAGTTGTGTTTCCACCTCCACCACGGAATATATCATTAAACCATGGAAGAGAAATACCATCCATTGTCGTAAGAACACGGTTTGCATCTAAACCCCGAATAACGAAACTGTTATTTTCTGAGTTATAGGATACGGAAGGATTAAGACGACTCACATCATAAACATCAGTTATTTGTCTTTCATCAATATTCTTGTTGGTCTTACGATCAGTCAGAATGGTTATTGAATTTGAAGCATCTTCTATTTTTTTTCCTTTAATAAGGATTGGTTTGAGTTCAGTGACAGCACTTCCATCTTTATTTTGTGCAAAAACAAATGAAGGTATACAGACCGATAATGCACTTAAAATTACACAGCTTTTATAGATATTTTTTCGTCTTATTTGCATAACACATCATAACCCTTTTAAACATCCCCTCTCTGTTTTGAAATTTTTTAATACAAAAAGGCTGGACTCACTGATTAAAACTTGCCAGCCAAGTAGGAATGATTTTGACAACGGCACAAAATCATTAGAAGACCATATTAAACATGACAAAATCAGTCAAGAAAAAAGTTGCAATTTCAAAATAGCCTGTTTTAATGAGATTGAACACCAATATTAAGCTTAAAATAGTGGCAGAAGAAACGATGAATTTTGCAAATACGAAACAATTATTAACTCTTTGGATTGGTGCATTTATTGGGGCTTTCTTTTTGCATGTATTATTGGCAGCACAGTTTTATTTTCAAAGTACTGGTATAAGTAATGGTTTGCTCTCGTCGGAGATTATGCTGACTTTTATGCAAGAAACTGTATATCCGGATGTTGATACAGACTTGCCAGATATTCATAGAGAGTTGGATATTAATACAGAGCAAGAAGTATTACAGTCTGATCTCCTAGAGCAGGAGTCAGAAGGATTGGAATCCGTGGATGAAGTTCAATCGGAAGAACCTCAGCATATAGTAGAACAAGATGACTTAAAGCCTTTGGAAGAACCCCTACCTCAAAAAGTGGAGCATAAAGCGTTTATCAAAAAAACAATACCGATGCCAAAGGCTGTAGTAAAGCGCTCCAATGCAAAGGCGGTACGTTCTTCTTCCATCAACAAGGGTGGCGGTACAGCAGGGCTTGAAGATATGTTGTTAATGGAGTGGTTAGCAAAGGTACAGTCACAATTAGAAAGGCAAAAAAATTATATTGTGGGACAGCGCACCAATCGTACAAAAGGAACGGTGAAGTTAGAATTTATGGTGCATGAGCAGGGGAGTATTTTTTCTAGTCGTGTAGCAGTCTCTGCTGGTGACCCGGAACTTGATCGATTAGCGATGGCAGCCCTTCGACGCGTTGGTTCTTTTCCACCACCACCACCATCAAAAGTGAATAAAACAATTAGAGTATCCCTAATATTTAGCTGATTTTTTATGCGGGGCGCTTTTCTTATAATATATTGATTTATAATGATTATTTATAATTTTAATGAAAGTTCAAATACAATTTATTCGAATTTTTTTGATGTTGAATCAATCAAAACCATCCGCTTACGTATGATACAAGTTGAGGAGGAGCATGGATAAAAAACTTCTAAGAAGCAGTGAATATACTTCTTATGAGTGCTCTAAATGAAAGGGCTTTTGCATCATTGGGAGTTAAGGGATGATAGAGCTATAGCTTTTATTAATTAAAGGTCTAATCGATTTTTATACCATTCGTGAGAGGATTTTCGTAAGTACTTTTCAGATACACCGTTGTGAAATGGACTTAGAAACATTAAAATAAAACAATAATATAAATAAGAAAAACATACTATTTGGGGATACTCTGTTTTGTGTGAAGGATGTGAGCTTATATGTAAAAATAAGAAAAAAAGCAAAGCTTCATCTTCATCATTAAAAGATATTGACATATTTAAAAGTCGTAGAACCGAATGAAAAGGGAAGGGGCAGAAGAGAATTGTTTGTCTTTAAGGCTTTCTAACTCAATGAGTCTGTCTTTCTGTTATCAGAGATAATCCAAACGATATATATAATAACGTACTCTTATTTGTTATAGAAATGTTATAAGCAGGAAAAAATAGTCTTAAAAGATGCTGTTTCACAAGATTTGAATATTGACTAATAAGCAACAGTAAAAGGATGAGCTATTTGTTTCACTCTTCTCTTATATTTGTAATCTCTATGATATTGTCGTCTATGTTGAGAAGAAATGAATTATTTGTACTACCTGTTGATTTATAATGATAATTCATCATTTTGTATTTAAAATAAAAGACCCAAATAGCGTAGGGTTTCCTCATTTCGAATTTATTAATACTGAATCAATTAAAATTACTTTCTTATACGTCCTAAGAAAGTGGGTATGGTACTATTTAAAAAGGAATAAAAACACTTCTTATCAACGCTTTCAAATGCTATTTGGGAAGTTAAGGCATATTATTTCCGTCGACCAGAAAGCAAGTCGGTTTTTATATCTATTTTCCCAGTGAGTCTTGCTTTGTAGACACCATAATTTTCCATGACACGCATCACGTAATTACGTGTTTCTGTATAAGGAATACGTTCAATCCAATCAATGACGTTATCGAGAGATTGACCTCGAGGATCGCCATAACGTTTTATCCATTCATTGACTCGACGGGGACCCGCATTATAGCCAATAAGAGTTAGTATATAGGATCCATTAAAACGTTCTAATTGTTCATTGAGAAAATGAGCACCTAATGTTGCATTATAATGAGCATCACTGCTAAATTTTTTAGGAGACCATGCGATTGAGTATTTTTTTGCCAGTGCTTTTGCTGTTGTAGGAAGCAATTGGAGTATACCTTGTGCACCTGCTTTTGATATGGCTGTTGGATTAAATTCGCTTTCTTGGCGTGCAATGGCATAGATAAGCGATTTTTCTTCTACAGAAATATTAGCAGAAGCTGGTATAGCTCCCAGAGGATGAGAGAGTGCACCGACATTTTTCCCCTGAAAAACAGCCATTTTTCCAATTTTGAGGCTGGTATAATAGTCTCCATTTTTTTCTGCCATAACAGCCAGAAGAGCTAATTCACCGGGGCTTTCTATTTTTTTTCCGAGCTCTCTATAAAAAATTTTAGCAAAATCAGCATAGCCGGCTGCTTCAAGACGTTGAATTGCTTTGATCGCTTTTCGTGCACTAAAATGTTGTCGCTCAGCGGTTGTTGGTTTGGGAAAGAAAACTTTAAGCTTTTTTTGGTTGAGTCGTGCAGCGGCTAATTGACCATAGTAAGTTGCACCAAAATGAGCTGCGCGATGAAAGTATTGCTGGGCATTTTGATGTTCTTTTAGCGCTTCTGCTGTTCGTCCCATCCAGTAATATCCACGTGATGCATAAAAAGGTAAAGAAGAGAGTTGAGGAATACGTGAAAAATGCTGCATTGCTAATTTAGGGTTATGAAGAAACCGTAGTGCATACCATCCTGCATGAAACTCAGCATCGATGGCTAATGCAGATGTTATACCAGTGTGCATTGCAACGAGTTGATAAGCAATTTTTGGTTTGTTTAAATCGAGCATTTCACGAGAAAGGGCGCGTTGTTCTTTCCACAATGAATGAGGGTTCATAAGGCGAAATGCATCTTTTGATGTTTTCATCATGAGTGCTGCGGCCGCATCATATTGCTCTGTTCGTCGAAGATGGCGTATTCGAGCAAACTGAAAAAGAGGATCTTTTTGCCATGATCTCTCTACAGCTTTTAATTTTTGTGTAGCTCTAGGATCATTTTTTTCAACGGCCACAAAAGCATTAAAAAGAGATTGAGCATGGGCTAATTTTGCAACGCGTGCTGCTGAATCAAAACGATGTGCATACAGCATAAACTGCATGCGTTTCAAATGATCAATAGGTTTTAATGTAGCGCTTGCATTTTTAAGAACAAATACTTCTTCTTTTGCATTAAGCTGTGTTTTATGCCACCATGGCGCAATAACGTGTTGAGCACGAGTGGTTTGTCCCGTTGCGATAAGTGCTTTAGCGAAAAGAGCCATCCCTTGTGCTGTTTGGGGCGGGTGATGAGAAAATTTTTGGATGATTGCGCGTGTGACGTTGGTTTCGTTAAGAAAAGCACGTTCAGCATTGCGTTGCATCGTTTCTATACCTGGCCATCCTTTTAGCATGTTGATTGCATTAAATATTTCAGAACTGGATATATTAGCTTGGTTTGACACCCCCAGCGCCCATGTCAAAATATGACGATCAAGGCTATGTTTTTCCATTGAATTACGAAGATTTATTGTTTTTGCAATATTGTTGTTTGCTAGTGCATCTAGCCCAGTTTTCAGTTGCTGAAGTGTAGCAGTATTGTGTGATGTTGTGTGTGTCTGTTGAAGAGATTCTTGAGCTTCTTTTGCGGTAAAGGGAGTAGGGCGAACCAAAGGGATTGGTACTTTCCCTTGCAAAAGGGGTGTTTGCGCGTATGCACTTGAAAATAAAATTCTTATTGCCAGTATAAGTGCAGTAAAGGTTGATACGAAAAGAGAGGTGGAAAATACACGCATAGAGAAAAGACCTTGAGACCTTGCTTTTTGTAAAAACTTAAGGATTTATAGAACACAAGCATGAAAAACGCGTTAATATAGACGGCTTATTTTAAAGAAATGTTCAACATTTAAGGAGGGACATTTTCATCTTATGGGGGCTTTTTTTGAAATTCATCTTGCTTCAATGATAGAGCAAGATTATGCTCTATTTAAAATTTATAAAAGGCGATTATTAAAAAAATAAAAGCAAACATTATAGGGAGTTTGTCATGCTCAAGGGAGCTATAACTGCGCTTATCACACCGTTTGATAACAAGGGCGCAATTGATGAGAAGGCGTTTTGTGATTTTGTTGAATGGCAGATCACACAAGGGATTAACGGTGTAAGCCCTGTTGGGACAACAGGTGAATCAGCAACGTTAAGTCATGAAGAACATAAGCGGATTATAGAATTGTGTGTTGAGCAGGTTGCAAAGCGTGTTCCTGTTGTTGCTGGAGCGGGATCAAATAGCACAAGCGAGGCTGTAGAGCTTGCACAATACGCGCAAAAAGCTGGCGCAGATGCAGTTTTGGTTGTCACTCCCTATTATAATAGACCAAATCAATCTGGCTTATATAAGCATTTTTCTTCCATTGCCAAAGCTGTTTCTATTCCGATTATAATTTATAATATTCCTGGTCGTTCTATTATCGATATGGCTGTAGAAACGATGAAAGACCTTTATCAAGATTTTAACAATATCATTGGTGTTAAGGATGCAACGAGCAGAATTGAGCGCGTTAGTGAACAAAGTGAAAAGTGTGGAAAAGATTTTGTGCAGCTTTCCGGTGATGATTGTACGGCGTTAGGTTTTAATGCACATGGAGGTATGGGGTGTATTTCAGTTTCCTCCAATGTTGCTCCGAAGCTTTGTGCAGAACTTCAAGCAGCTTGTTTTCGTGGTGATTATAAAACAGCACGAGAATTAAATGATCGCTTGATGCCTCTTAATCGTGCTGTGTTTATTGAACCTAGTCCAGCAGGTATTAAATATGCTGCTGCAAAATTAGGATTTTGTGGTGATACTGTGCGTTCTCCTATTGTTCCATTAACAGAAAGAACAAAGAAGATTATTGATGCAGCCCTCAGTCATGCTGGTCTTTTAAAAGCATAAAATGATATTGACAAAGCCATGAATAAAAAAAAGAACGCGCCCGTACGGAAAATAATTGCTGACAATCGTAAAGCACGTTTTAATTTTGAAATCCTTAATAATCTCGAGGCTGGTCTTGTCCTTCAGGGAGCGGAAGTGAAGTCCTTACGTTCTAATCATGCCAATATTGCTGAAAGCTATGCGAGTTTTGAGAATGGGGAATTGTGGTTAGTAAACAGCTATATTCCTGAATATACGCAGGCTAATCGTTTTAATCATGAACCACGACGTTTGCGCAAATTATTACTTTCAAAACGTGAGATGGCACGTTTTTTTAATGCAACGTCTCGTGAAGGAATGACACTTGTTCCTCTCAAACTTTATTTTAATGAACGAGGGCGCGTTAAGTTGGAGATCGCTCTAGCGCGGGGGAAAAAGCTTCATGATAAGCGCGAAACGGAAAAAAAACGTGATTGGGGACGTGAGAAAGCAAGACTTTTAAAAAGGTATGGCTAATGGATGCGATCTAGATATTCTTTATTCATAGCGCTGTTTAAAACAGTTTTAGCATTGATCTAAGTATGTTTTTGCTGCTTGAAAGATTTGATGAAACATGGCGTCTGTCAAACGTCCAGTATTTGTATTATAACGAGAACAGTGATAGCTCGAAAAGATGCGTAATCTGCCGATGTTATTGATTTCGCCGTGTCCAAAAGGGTGAGCTAAAACTTTTGCATTAAGGGCACGTATCGTTGAATGGTGCGCAATGGTGCCTAAGGTAATAACGGCTTTAAGTTTGGGAAGATTTGTTAAAAGAGGTGAGAAGAAATAGCGGCACGTGTTAATTTCTGCACCGGTGGGTTTATTTTCTGGTGGAACACAACGAACAGAGTTAACAATTGCTGCATCAATAAGTTCAAGAGTATCGTCTGCTCTTTCTTCAAAGGTTCCTTGGGCAAAACCAAACTTTTTTAAAGTTGAATAAAGTAAGTGCCCAGCATAATCACCAGTAAATGGACGTCCAGTTCGATTTGCTCCGCGTAATCCAGGAGCAAGCCCAACAATAAGAAGGCGTGTTGTATCTGGCCCTTTATAAGGAAAGAATGGGCGCACCGGTGCGTTATACCAACTTGGTTCTTTTACACGCCAGCCAGCGATAAATTGATGAAGCCTCGGACATAAATTGCAATTTTGGGGTGGTTCTGGGCACAGTGATGTTAATTGGCTATTCATGGTGTTAGGCATCAATCGTTTTTCTATTTTGTGAGTCTTTATATAGCGTATATGACGGGTTATGTTTTGATAAACAATCTATAATGAATATAAATAAACTTTTTTAGAAGAAAGTTTAATATAAACTTATTGCTCATTATTGTGTAAAGAGAGGTCATCTTTCAGTAATTTATTCGATGAATAAGAGTGCGATACACATGATGTTCAAAGAAAAAAGTTTTCTCTTTAGATAAAGATATTATCATAAAAAGTATGTATAAGACTGCTGTTATTGCAAAGGGTTTAAACAGCAGGTATTCCTTTTAAAAGGATAAGGACTCCAGACAAGTCTTTTGTCAAGAAAGACCTCCCTTTGTTTGAAGTCAATCTATTGGAATGCTTTTAAAAGAAATTTTGATAACGAGCATGAATAGGTTATACATTTTTAAATTTTCCAAGAATTTTTTTAAATAAGTTCTTTAATCAAAAAATATAAAAGTTTGTGTTGTTTTTCTTGTGTTTTATTTTGATTATTGTATATACTCCTTTATCCGCTATTAAATTTTTTTATTTGAGAAAGAGGCATAAATGGCCCGCGTAACGGTAGAAGATTGTATTGATAAAGTTGACAACCGCTTTGAATTGGTACTTTTAGCAGGTCATCGGGCGCGTCAGATTTCACAAGGAGCGCAGATTACGGTTGATCGTGATAATGATAAAAATCCAGTTGTTGCTTTGCGTGAAATAGCAGAAGAAACATTGTCGCCTGCTGATTTAAAGGAAGACCTTATTCATTCGTTGCAAAAGCATGTGGAAGTAGATGAGCCAGAAATGGCAAGTGAATTTATTACCCATTCAGGTGAAGCTGAAAGTGTTTTTAATACGTCGTCGCAAGAAGAAGGTACTTCATTTGATCATATGTCAGAAGAAGAGCTTTTAGCGGGTATTGAAGGTTTGGTTGTTCCAGAAAAAAGTGACGATTATTAATTGCAGCAATTTATGTTACAGGAGTAAAGATACCTTGTCATGTAAGGAGCAATTATTTTTCTTGTCTTTTATTGATAGGACATGTTCAATAAAGATTAGAGGTGTGAAAAGATAAAGGATATGCTCGTATGATGCGTCAGTGTGAGCTTGTTGGACGTGTTCAACGTTACAAGTCTGACGTAGATGAGGCTCTTTTAAACAGGGCCTATGATTATGCAATGAAAAAGCATGCACATCAAAAGCGTGCATCAGGTGATCTTTATTTTTCTCATCCTTTAGAAGTTGCTGCTATTTTGACAGATATGCGGTTGGACGAGGCAACGATTGCTGTTGCTCTTTTGCATGATACAATTGAAGATACAAGCGCTACACGAGCAGAAATTGATCAGCTTTTTGGTTCTGAAATTGGGAAGTTGGTTGAAGGGCTTACAAAGCTTAATAAGCTTGATCTTGTATCAAAGAAAGCCGTACAAGCAGAAAATCTTCGTAAACTTCTTATTGCTATTTCTGATGATGTTCGTGTTCTTTTAGTCAAACTTGCTGATCGTCTTCATAATATGCGTACCCTTGGTGTTATGCGTGATGATAAACGTCGGCGAATTGCTGAAGAGACGATGGATATCTATGCGCCACTTGCAGGTCGTATGGGTATGCAGGATATGCGTGAGGAATTAGAGGATCTCTCTTTCTTTTATTTAAATCCAGAAGGTTATCGTACGATTACCAATCGACTTTCTGAATTATTGAAACACAACCGTGATTTGCTTTCCACAATTGAAAATGAATTGACAAAACTTTTTTTGGAAAATGGCATTAAAGCAGATGTTAAAAGCCGTCAGAAAAAATCTTATTCAGTTTTTCGCAAAATGGAAAGTAAAGCATTATCTTTTGAACAATTATCGGATATTTTTGGATTTCGTGTGATTGTTGAGTCCGTGAATGATTGTTATCGTGCTCTTGGTGTCATTCATACGACATGGCCAATGGTTCCTGGTCGTTTTAAAGATTATATCTCTATACCAAAGCAAAATGATTATCGTTCTATTCATACAACAATTGTTGGTCCTTCAAGACAACGTGTTGAGTTGCAAATTAGAACGGCTGCTATGGATGAAGTTGCTGAATATGGGGTTGCTGCTCATTCCATATATAAAGAGCACGGTTCCAATTATTCGACTGTGAAGTTATCAAGTGAAACGAATGCCTATGCATGGTTGCGTCAAACGATACAATCTTTGTCTGATGGAGATAATCCAGAAGAGTTTTTAGAACATACAAAACTTGAGCTTTTTCAAGACCAAGTTTTTTGTTTTACGCCGAAAGGTCGATTAATTGCTTTTCCTAAAGGAGCTACGCCTATTGATTTTGCTTATGCCGTCCATACAGACATCGGTGATTCTTGTGTTGGTGTAAAAATCAATGGTCGTATTATGCCTTTAATGACCAAATTAAAAAATGGTGATGAGGTTGATATTATTCGCTCACACGCTCAAATTCCGCCAGCAGCATGGGAATTTCTTGTTGTCACGGGTAAAGCACGTTCAGCTATTCGACGAGCAAGTCGTGCAGCGGTACGTAAACAATATTCGGGTTTAGGATATCGTATTCTCGAGCGTTCATTTGAATATATGGGAAAGCAATTTTCAAAAGACCTTTTGAAGAAAGTTTTGCCACGTTTAGCACGTAAAGATGTAGAGGATGTATTGGCTGCTGTTGGGCGTGGAGAGCTGTTTTCCGCTGATGTGATTAAAGCGGTTTATCCTGATTATCAAGATCACCGTGTGGTACAAAAGTCATCTTTTAAGCCTGGGGAAGAAGGTTGGTTTAATATTGAAAATGCTCAAGGTATGATTTTTAAAGTTCCAGAAAATGAAAAGAATGCAATGGTCGAGAATCATCAATCTAAAGCATTGCCTATTAGAGGAACCCGTGGAGATATACCCGTACGTTTTTCACCGGAAGGAGCAGTACCTGGAGATCGGATTGTTGGTATTATGCAGCCAGGAGCTGGGATCGTTATTTATCCAATACAGTCTTCAGCTTTGATGGCGTATGATGATCAGCCAGAACGATGGATTGATGTCCGCTGGGATATTGATGCCCAAATGAATGAACGTTTTCCTGCACGGATGGATATTTTAGTTGTAAATAGTCCAGGTTCTCTGGCTGAAATTACACAAATAATTTCTGCTAACGATGCCAATATCCAAAATTTATCTTTTATCCGTACAGCACCAGATTTTACAGAAATTATGATTGATTTGGAAGTGTGGGATTTAAAACATTTGAATCGTATTTTTTCTCAGTTAAAAAAGGCAGGTTCAGTAAGTACAGTACGGCGGGTTCATGGATAAAAAGAAAGATTTTGCAATGAAGACACAAGATGTCATTGATATTTTTAAACAAGCAGATGCTATTCTAGAAGGGCATTTTATTTTAACATCGGGGCGCCATAGTGCGACTTATATGCAAAAAGCGAAAGTATTCATGCATGCTGACTTGACGGAAAAGTTATGTCGTGGATTGGCTGAAAAAATCAAAAAATCTATCGAGGGAAAAATTGACTATGTTGTTGGTCCCGCAATTGGCGGTCTTATTCCTTCCTATGAAACTTCACGTCACCTTGGTGTTCCTTCTCTTTGGGTAGAGCGTGTAAATGGCATCTTTGAATTGCGTCGTTTTGAAATCAAGAAGGGGGCACGGATTGTTATTGTTGAAGATATTGTAACAACGGGTCTTTCCATTCGTGAGACTGTTGAAGCGCTTGTTGCAGCAGGAGCAGAGGTATTGGCTAGTGCATGTATCCTTGATCGTTCTGGTGGTAAGGTCAATGTTGGAGTTCCATTGATTGCGCTTGCTGAATACGAGATAACCTCTTATGCTAGTGATGCACTTCCTGCAGAGCTTTCTGTTCTTCCCGCGATTAAACCAGGCAGTCGAAATATTTAATTGTCGTTATATTTTTTTTGTGCAAAAGCTTAAAAAGATTAATTTGGATGATATAGATTATTTCATCATCAAAAGATGTATATTGAGAGTCATATGCTTTTTCGTCGTCGAGAACCAATAGATTTTGTAACGCGTATTCGACTTTGGTTATGGCCACGTCGTTCATTTTCTCGCTCATTTTGCTACATACATAAACGTATTTTGCGTATATCAGCAACACCGCATGAAGTAGCATTAGGGGTTGCTGTTGGCGTTTTTTTAGCTTGTTCACCTTTCTTTGGGCTGCATATTATTTTGGCAATATTTTTTTCTTGGCTTTTGCGTGCAAACTTTGCTGCCGCAATCATTGGGACAATTTTTTCTAATCCACTCACATTTTTATTGATTGTCATGGCTGATTATAAAGTAGGGTATTTTTGTTTATCACTTTTTAGCGATGTCAAAGAGATTTCTCTTTCGCAAATTCGTGCTCTATTTAATGGTTTGACATTGTCAAATCTCTCTCTCCTCTTTAAAGGCGCATGGGACACAATTATGAGTCCTATGATTTTAGGGGGAACTCTTTTAGGTATTGTTTTTGGTGGTTTATCTTATATAGGTGTTTACAGAGCAACGGTTCGTTTTAAACAAAAGCGATACCAAAAGATTATAAAAAAAAGGCGTTTAAAGAAGCGCTCATCGCCTGTATTAAAACAGAAATGAATTTAAGAAAGATCGGGTAATATCTTATGATTATTGGTCTTGGAAATGATCTGGTTGATATACGACGTATTGAGAAAATGTTGGTTCGTTATGGTGAGCATTTTATCGAACGTATTTTTACGGATATTGAAAGAAATAGATCTGAAAATCTCAAAAAAAGCTCCTCTTCTTATGCAAAAAGATTTGCTGCTAAAGAAGCATGTGCTAAAGCCTTAGGAACGGGAATCGCTTGTGGTATCAATTGGAAAGACATGGGGGTAGTTAATTTGCCGTCTGGTAAACCAATAATGCAATTAACAAATCGTGCGCAAATACAACTTCAAAAGTTATTACCTCCTCATCATGATGCAGTTATTCATCTTAGTATAACAGATGATTTTCCTTGGGCGCAGGCATTTATTATTATCGAAGCACTTCCACGTGGATAGATGGCATGAGAGATTGTGCTTTTGTTATTTGAATATTATGATGAAAAAAATTATATCTGTGATGAGAAGGCAGTTGGTGATGATCCAAAAAGATAAAGTGCATAAAAAAGAAAAAAAAGGTGGGCTTCGTGAATTTATTTCTGTTTTAATACAGGCTTTGCTTTTAGCAGCGTTTATTCGGACACTTTTTTTCCAGCCGTTTAGTATTCCTTCCGGTTCAATGCGTCCTACTTTGTTGGTGGGAGATTATCTGTTTGTTTCTAAGTATGCATATGGGTATTCTCGTTTTTCCATCCCTTTTTCTCCTCCTCTTTTTTCTGGACGGATTTGGGCATCTCAACCTCAACGTGGAGATGTGGTCGTTTTTCGCTTACCAAGTAATCCGAAGATTGATTATATAAAACGCGTTGTTGGGCTACCAGGTGATCGTATACAAGTCCGTCAAAGTGTCCTTTATATTAATGATGAGGCTGTTTCACGTCACTTTATGGGGGAGATTGATAATTCTGATATAACAGAGGTTAACTATCCTGTTGAGGTTTATCGCGAGACAATGCCTAACGGTGTCAGTTATGATACACTTGATTTAGCTTTCATCCCGAAAGTTGATGATACAGAAGTCTTTGAAGTTCCTCAAGGACATTACTTTATGATGGGAGATAACCGCGACAATTCAGATGATAGTCGTTTAGATGTAGGCTATGTTCCAGAAGAAAATCTTATTGGTCGCGCGAGCGTGATTTTCTTTTCTATCAGTAATGGTTCAAGTGCTTGGCAGATTTGGCGCTGGCCATTTGATGTGCGTTGGAAACGTTTGTTTTCTTTCATAAATACGGTTCATGATTTGCCGCTTATCAAGCAAGGAAGCAACGATGAAACGTCTCATGATTGATCAGCTTTTCAAGCTGACGGGGCATCGTTTTAAAGATGAAGAGAGGTTAAAGAAGGCATTAACACACTCGAGTGTACAAGATTCGGAACAGGGGAATTATGAACGACTAGAGTTTCTAGGGGATCGGGTTTTAGGGCTTTTGATTGCAGAGATGCTGTATCAACTTTTTCCTCAGGCAAGTGAAGGTGAATTATCAGTTCGTTTAAATCATCTGGTCAATGCACAGACATGTGCTGATATTGCGCGTGAAATGAGGCTTCCTGATATGATCCGTGTTGGTTTTGAGATGAAAAATTTTGAGGGACGTCGACTTATCAACATGCATGCAGATGTCGTGGAAGCTTTGATTGCAGTAATATATCTCGATGGAGGATTGGAAAGCGTTCGCCCTTTTATTCAAAAATATTGGCAAAGTCGGGCAAAGAAAATGGATGCTGGTCGACGTGATGCCAAGACAGAATTACAGGAATGGGCGCATATCCAAGGCAATGCACAACCACATTATCAGGTTATAAAACGTTCAGGTCCAGATCACGATCCTGTTTTTATGGTAGAGGTCAGTATTTCTGGGTTTGCTTCAGAGATTGGGCAGGGAAGCTCCAAAAGATATGCTGAAAGAATGGCAGCTGAAAAAATTTTGCGACGAGAGGGTGTATGGAAAACAGTAGGAAAAAATGATCATGAGTGACGTTATGAAAACGCGTTCTGGGTTTGTTGTGCTTATTGGGATGCCTAATGCCGGTAAATCCACATTGGTTAATCAATTGGTTGGAACAAAGGTTTCAATTGTAACACATAAGGTACAAACAACACGAACTTTAATCCGCGGTATTGTCATTCATGATGATGTGCAAATTGTGTTGGTCGATACACCGGGTGTTTTTCGTCCCCATAAGCGCTTAGAACGAGCCATGGTCTCTGCTGCTTGGGGAGGGGCTAAGAGCGCTGATGTTCTACTCGTTTTAATTGACGCTCAAAGTGGTCTTTCGGATGAAGTTGATATGATGTTAGATATTGTAAACAATATGAAACAAGAAAAAGTTCTTGTTCTTAATAAGGTTGATACAGTTGTTAAATCATCTCTTCTAGCGTTAACCACTAAAATAAATGAACGTGTAAAGTTTGCGCAAACATTTATGATTTCTGCTCTAAACGGTTCTGGTTGCAAGGATTTACTTCATGCGTTGAGTAACATGATGCAGGAAGGGCCATGGTATTATCCGGAAGATCAAATTTCTGATATGCCTATGCGTCATCTTGCTGCTGAAATTACGCGTGAAAAACTTTTTCTTCGTCTTCATGATGAACTTCCTTATTCCTCAACGGTTGAAACAGAAAACTGGGAAGAGCGTTCAGATGGTTCCGTTAAAATTAATCAAGTTATTTATGTCGAGCGTGAGAGTCAGAAAAAAATTGTCTTAGGAGCAAAAGGCGATACAATTAAAGCGATTGGTCAAGCAGCACGTAAAGAACTCATGGAAATTATGGATCAAAAGGTTCATCTTTTTCTCTTTGTGAAAGTGCGCGATAATTGGGATACTGATCCAGAACGTTATCGCGAAATGGGATTGGATTTTTTAAAATAAGATTTTTAAAAATAATTAAAGTAAAATGAAGTGGAAAGAACAAGCCGTTATTCTTGGTACACGCCAATATGGTGAAACAAGTGTTATTCTTGAGATTATGACACGTGAACATGGTCGTTATATGGGAGTGGTAAAAGGGGGGCGGTCGCGTCGTATGGCAGCTCTTCTTCAACCTGGAAATTTTGTGGAGGCTGAATGGTGGGCTCGTTTAGACGAACATTTGGGACTTTTTCGGCTTGAAGCTCTTGATTTACATGCGGCACGATTAATCTGTCTACCAGAAGCACTTTATGCTTTGCAATTGATAGCTTTTCATTTGCGGCTTCTTCCCGAACGTGATCCGCACCCCATTTTATATGATATTTTACACCTTTTTATGCAGAATTTTGATGAACCATTTGTAAATGCAGAATTGCTTGTACGTTTTGAAATGCTGCTTCTTGAAGAACTTGGTTTTGGTCTTGATTTATCTTGTTGTGCTGCAACAGGTCGTCAGGAAAGGCTTCATTACGTATCACCAAAATCTGGTCGGGCTGTCTGTGAAGAAGCAGGAGAACCTTGGAAAAAAAAGCTTCTCATTCTACCACAGTTTCTTGTACAAAGAACGACTCGTCCTGCTGATTTTAGTGATATAATAAATGGTTTTATACTGACGGGTTTTTTTCTTATGCGTCATGTCTGGGAGCCACGAGATATAAAGCAGCCGTCAGTGCGCATGAATTTGATACAATTGTTTGAGCGCCAATTTGGTGTACAGGCATTAATTTGTTGATCTGATGATAATTGAATGGGAAAATGAGAATTTTAAAGACAATTGCTGAAGTTCGCCAATATACTTCAGAGGAACGACGTTTAGGTTTTTCGATTGGTTTTGTTCCAACAATGGGGGCATTGCATGATGGTCATCTTGCATTAGTACAGTATGCAAGAGCAATGTGTGATCGCGTAGTGGTTTCTATTTTTGTCAATCCAAAGCAATTTGGACCTCATGAAGATTTTTCTCAATATCCAAGAGATTTGAAAGGCGATTGTGCTTTGTTAAAAGAAGCAGGTGTTGAATGTGTTTTTGCTCCTTCTGTCGATGAAATGTGGCCACTAGGAAATGATACAATTGTGCAAGTGAAAAAATTATCACGTATTTTGATGGGAAAATTACGTCCGGGGCACTTTTGTGGTGTAACAAGCGTTGTTGCTAAACTTTTTAACATTGTCCAAGCAGATAAGGCTTTTTTTGGGGAAAAAGATTTTCAACAAATTTTAATTATTCGGCGTATGGTTGAAGATTTGGCTTTTCCTATTGAAATCGTTGGAGTTCCTATTCTACGGGAGTCAGATGGTGTAGCTTGTTCTTCACGCAATCAGCTTTTAACATTAGAAGATCGTAAAGCTGCCAAAATTATTCCTGAAAGTGGAAAAGCTGCTGAAAAGCTTTATCATGAAGGTGAACGGTCGGTTGATAAATTATGCAAAACTGTTCGTGATATTTTACAACAAGAAACGCGTGCAATCATTGAAGCGATAGATTTACGGGATATGGAAACTTTATGCGTGGTTAAAGGAACATTGAATAAACCGGCGGTTTTACTCCTTACTGTCCGCTTTGGTGAGGTAAGGCTGATTGATCAATATATATTGCAAGAGAAGGGTGGAAAATGAGTGTACATAAAACCGTAAAGCGTATAACATCTTCCGAAATACGTGCACGAAAGGGACAACAGCCAATTGTTTCTTTAACAGCTTATCAAGCTTATACTGCGCGGATTGCTGATCCATATTGCGATATCCTTTTGGTTGGTGATAGCGTTGGGATGGTTGTGTATGGGTTTGAGACAACGCTTCCTGTTAATTTAGATATGATGATTTTACACGGGAAAGCCGTGGTGCGTGGATCTCAAAAAGCTCTTGTTGTTATTGATATGCCTTTTGGATCTTATGAGGAAAGTCCAGAACAAGCTTTTTTAAATGCATCGCGCATTCTTGCACAAACGGGGTGTGGTGCAGTTAAGCTTGAAGGTGGCGTTTATATAGCCCAAACAATAGATTTTTTGTGTAAACGTGGCATTCCAGTGATGGGGCACATTGGTCTTACACCCCAAGCAATGAATCGTTTTGGTGGTTTTAAAACACAAGGACGCAAGGAGAATGATTGGCAAAGAATTGAAGCAGATGGAGCAGCGATTGAAGAGGCAGGTGCTTTTGCTGTTGTTTTAGAAGCAATGGTTGAACCTTTAGCGGTGAAACTGACAGATAAGCTTTCTATCCCTACGATCGGTATAGGGGCGTCCAATCAATGTGATGGGCAAGTATTGGTTATGGAAGATATGTTGGGCTATGGTTCTCATGTGCCAAAATTTGTACGCCGTTATGGAGACCTTGAACAAGCGATGGAAACTGCAATAAAGAATTATGCAGAGGATGTCACATCTCGCGCTTTCCCAGCGGATAATGAAGTTTATAAACTAAAATAAACTTCAGTTTAAGATGAAAGGTTTGACAAGAGAACATTTTTTATTTTGATAATGAATGAGCATTATTTAATATATTTTGTATGCAATTTGAACTGTGCTTTTTTAAAGAAAGCTTTCTTAAGGTACCCAACCTATTTCGCGACGGCGTTCGTGAATAGTATAGTGGTAAGTCCCTTATAAAGTTTATAAAATTTATAGAGTACTCCCGTCTTTACGCTTCATAAGAGAGCAAGCCGGTATCATCACACACTTTGCCAATTTTCAATGCTGCGACAGCGCTTAGCACTTGAGATGGTTCATAAGGAGCATTTTAACTCTTTCTTTAAAAAAATTTTACCCACACGCCAGACCCGCTTGTGGTGTGCAAGAGAATGATTTTGATTGATTCAATATAAACAGATTTGAAATGAGTGAAGCTTACGATATTAGGAGCTCTCATTCAAAATGAAAAAACAATGAATTATTATTATAAGTCAGTGTGATGATTCTGTAATGACAAGGAATCAACAATGCGAAGAGTCTATAATCTTTGGGCATCCAAGTCATTAAAGCGCGTTAAAAATGCGTTTTCAATGTGTTGTGTAGAATAGGGGGATAAATTAAGATCATCGGGTAGAATATTATTGGGAGAGCCAAAATAGCGAAAGGCTTCTTCTGTATTAAATCCAGCAAGCGTAATCGCTTCATAATAGGCAGCGATACGGTCGGCTTGTTTAATTTTTTTTAAAAGTTTTTGAGAAAGATCAACGGGAAGAGAAAAGCGCATGTGGATAGCATCTTGGATGTGCTTTTCAACGCGTTCATATTGTTTTCCTATGACAGCTTTAAAAGGGGAAATCATATCGCCGATGACATATTCTGGAGCATCATGAAGAAGGGCATAAAGACATTCGTTGCTTTCCGATTGTGGAAAAAGTTTTTGAAATATTTGTTCAACCAAAAGTGAATGTTGCGCAACAGAATAGGCATGCTCTCCTCGTGTTTGACCGTTCCAACGTGCCACGCGAGAAAGTCCATGGGCAATATCTTCAATTTCAACATCAAAAGGAGAAGGGTTGAGAAGATCAAGTCGCCTTCCAGAGAGCATTCTTTGCCAAGCGCGGGCTTCTCCATTTTTTAATAATTCAGCTTTAGCCATGAGTATTTTCTATAGTATTTTCAGGAAAGGTAAAATTCATATTTTCAGCAATGCTTATAGTGACAGGAATGTTTTTTACAGTAAAGGGGATGTTATAATCCATAGCATCTTTGACGTGGTCAATACGCATTAAAGCAAGAGCCTCATTTCCTATACATGTTCCCAAGTAGCCAAGCACTTTTGTTCCTGCTTCAATGTTAGATTGAGGGGTTAATTTACACTGGCCTTTTACAATAAAAATACGGCGACGTACTGCACGGCGGTGGTGCATTCGTGAAACAATTTCTTGTCCAATATAACATCCTTTATTGAATGCAAGTCCATTGATTTGATCGTAATTAATATCATGAGGAAAGACTTTGCCAATTTCATAGTCTTGATCACTTTCCGCAATTGCATAACGGATACGCAATTGATTCCATGTGTCATGATATTCTGAAGTCAAAAAAGGTTTTTTGCCATAGATTCGTATTATTTTTTCTTGTTGTGGGAAGCGTTTATCAACAAAACTTGAATCAAAATTTAAAGCATCTGATTCATTATTCAAAAAAACTGTAACAAGCTCTTGAAATGGTTGTGTAATTTCTACTTTTTTGCGCAGCTTATAGAGCAACAGACGCTTATGGAGCGTATCAGCTAAAGGCATCCTGATATCAATCAGGTAACCATCTTCTTTTTTTCCGATAAGAAAATCAGCAAGAACCTTTCCTTGTGGGGATAAAAGGGCTCCAGGGAAAAGTTCCTGTGGACTGATTTTTTTTACATCTGTCGTGATCAGGGATTGTAGAAAATCTGTTGCTTCTTCGCCTGTAATTTGAATAAGCCCGCGGTTTTTTAAGCAAATGGCATTTTGTTTTTTAATCATGGTTCTTGCCTTTCTGCTCAAAGTTACATAATCGATAAGTGAGCAATATGTAAGGAGCGTGGTTATGTTTAAAACATTTGATACAATTTTTAAAGGTGCAACACTTGTGAATCATGATGGAAGAAGCAAGCGTGATATTGGTATTACAAATGGTCGTATTGCTGAAATAGGCGACCTTACATGTGCATCGGCTAGTGAGGTCATTGATTGTACGGGGCTTCATATTTTACCAGGAATTATTGATAGCCAAGTGCATTTTCGTGAGCCAGGAAATGAATATAAAGAGGATTTGGAAAGTGGCTCGTATTCTGCTGTGTTAGGGGGTGTTACGGCAGTTTTTGAAATGCCTAACACCAATCCATTGACAACATCAGAAGAAACATTAAGCGATAAGGTTAAACGCGCATTTCATCGAATGCATTGTGATTTTGCATTTTGGGTTGGAGGAACGCGTGAAAATGCTCATGAACTATCTGAATTAGAAAGACTTCCTGGTGCGGCTGGAATTAAAGTCTTTATGGGGTCCTCTACCGGTGATCTTTTGGTTGATGATGATGAAAGTGTACGCCTTATTTTGAAGAATACACGCCGTCGTGCGGCTTTTCATTCTGAAGATGAGGCGAGGCTCAAAGAGCGTAAAATATTGCGTATTGAAGGGGATGCATCGTCACATCCGATTTGGCGTGATGAAGTTGCGGCATTAAAATGTACGCAGCGTTTGGTAAAAATTGCTCATGAGACGAAGGCTCGGATTCATGTGTTACATCTTTCGACAGAAGAAGAAATTGATTTTCTAAAAAAACATAAGGATGTTGCAACAATTGAAGTGACACAACATCATTTGACGCTCACGGCTGATGATTATAAGAAGTTTGGTACATTAATTCAGATGAATCCGCCTATTCGTGAGCCGCGCCACCGTGACGCTCTTTGGTACGGTGTTCAACAAGGAATTATTGATGTCTTAGGTTCAGATCATGCGCCTCATACTCTTGAAGAAAAACTTCAACCTTATCCCTCTTCACCTTCAGGTATGACAGGCGTGCAAACAACAGCAGCAATTATGTTGACACATGTGAATGCAGGAAAAATATCTCTTGAACGTTTTGTTGATCTCACTTCACATGGCCCTAGTCGTATTTTTGGTATAAGTTGTAAAGGGCGCATTGCTGTTGGGTTTGATGCTGATTTAACCATTGTTGATCTTAAGCGAGAGGAAATTATTACGAATAGCTTAATTGGTTCTCGCGCCGGTTGGACACCTTATGATGGTCAAAAAGTTAAAGGTTGGCCTGTTGGGACTATTATCCGTGGTATGCGCGTTATGTGGGAAGGTGAAATTGTCACACCTTCACAAGGAGAGCCTGTTAAATTTATGGAAACTTTGGTGTAAACAGATTAAAATTATAAGTATGCCGTAAAATACCATCCTTTAGAGTGGTGATATAGGGTATGTCAGCCTCTTTGATACATAAGTGTTTTTTAATGCGTGGTGAATATTCTTAGGCTTGTTTGTAGAAACTATGCAGCAAATTACATGCGTTAGAAGCCAAGAGGAACCTTGTTCAACAAGAACCTAGATTGTTTACAGAGCAAATTTAGTTAAAAATCTTCGTCCTTTGAGGTGTGGGGAGGAAGCCAAAGAGCGATTTTGTATGGGGAAAAAGACGCTCATACGAATAAAAGCGTATCGAGACATTATTCTTTAAACGTCTCTCTATTTTCAGAGCTGGTTTATTGCTCCCCGCATTTGTGAAAGGAGTATCATTGATACCGCTAAAATTGAGAGAGATACTTTTTGTATAGATTAATTATTTATAATGCATGAGGAGGTTTTCAGATAAAATTCTTCCTTCCTCAATGTATCTTTGATTGGCTTCAATGGCTGCTTGTGTACAATGATGATAATTTTCTGAGAAAGCACGATACGCTTCATTAAACGCTTCATAAAAATAAGCACGTCTTTGTGGAATGGGGTGTTCTGCTTCAATCAGTGCATTCATATAGTCATACCATTGGTTTGTTGGAGGCTCGCAAAGATTTTGGAGAGAATGCAATGATCCCAAAATTTCTGCTAGTCGGAGTAAATTTTTTTCATAAGGTGGAGATTGTTGTGCAAAGGCTGGTATTGAAATGACAAGAAATATTAAAATAATGATGTTCATCAATCTATTACGCATTATTTTTATTGCTTTCTTTGAATAAAACTCTGTAAAGATAAAATAATTTTGTCATGAGAACGGTGTAAAAAAATAAAGTTAATTGCTACATCATTCTCAATTATTGATTATAAAATATAGGGCGTAAGAGGCAGTAAGGAAACCATTGTGGAATATTGAAAATACTGACGAAGCTTTGTGTGGTTAAAAATTTAAGATTTTCTGCCTGCAAGCTATCTATTTTTCACATAGATTTATATTGTATTGCCTATAGATTTTTTTCTAAGCTCATTTTTTTTAAAGAGAGAAAGCATCTCTAATGATAGAACGCTTTTGTCCAATCAAATAAAATAGATTGTTTTTATGATAAACGATGAATACAGCCGTAAATACAATGGGAAAATGGTAAGAAGAATTTACTATAAAAGATACAAGTTTTTAGCTTAAACCGCGTAATACAATGATTTGAGATAAGATACATCTAAAAGGATCGGTGCATAATATCGTCCATGGAGTCAATAAATGAAAGAGTTGCGATTTTATAATACGCTAACACGTAAAAAAGAAAAATTTACACCAATAGATGCGACAAGAGTACGTCTTTATGTTTGTGGACCGACAATTTATGATTATGCGCATATAGGAAATGCACGTCCTGTTATTGTTTTTGATATTTTATTTCGCTTATTGCGTCATGTTTATGGCAATGAGCATGTTCTATATGCACGTAATATCACAGATGTCGATGATAAAATTAATGCACGAGCAGCTAGCGAATATCCAAACGTATCATTGAATGAGGCTATTCGTCACTTAACAGAACGTACATATTCTCAGTTTCAACAAGATACCATAGCACTTGGTTGTCTGTTGCCAACCAGTCAGCCACGCGCCACTGAGCATTTAGAGGAGATGCGCTCTTTAATTGAAAGGTTGCTTGAAAAGGGGCACGCTTATGAAGCCGAAAATCATATATTATTTTCTGTAAGTAGCATAAAAAATCCTCCCCATTATGGGGCATTTGCAAATCGTTCTTTAGATGAAATGAGGGCGGGGGCGCGTATCGATGTTGCTGCTTATAAAAGGGAAGAGATGGATTTTGTTTTGTGGAAGCCTTCTGTGGAAGGAGAACCAGGTTGGAAATCACCGGGCGGAATTCCTGTTTTAGGTCGTCCAGGTTGGCATATTGAATGTTCTGCAATGTCAATGGCAAAGTTATTAGCGCCCTATGGCGGTGGTTTAACCTGTGATGATCCGACCGCCAATGTTTTTGATATCCATGGTGGTGGAATTGATTTAATTTTTCCTCATCATGAAAATGAGATTGCACAAAGTTGTTCAGCTTTTGGGACGGAGCGAATGGCTAATTTTTGGATGCATAATGGTTTTTTACAAGTTGAAGGCAAAAAGATGTCGAAAAGCTTTGGCAATTTCATAACTATTCGTTCTGTTTTAGAGAATAATTTGGGGGAGTTTAATGGTATTTTAACCGATGAAATGAAGCAAAATTGGGCTGGTTTGTCTGCGCGTTTTTCGATGTTGCAAACGCATTATCGTGAACCATTAAATTGGACAGCACAGCGTTTAATACAATCGAGCAGCGAACTGTATCGTTGGTATGAATGGCTTCGCAGCAAAAAGAGTGAGATGAAAAACAATGAAGCAATTGATGATACTTTGATAGATGCACTTAGTGATGATCTTAATACTCCAAAAGCACTGACTCTTTTGCGAAAATTTTATAAAGAAGGAAATGCTTTGGCTCTTCTGAATGGGATGAATTTATTAGGACTGTTAAGACAAGAATGGATTAAAGAAATAGATTGCCCATTATTTATGAGAAAAACTTTCCTTGATACAAAATTTATTGATCAGCGCATTGCCGAAAGACTAAGACTTATCCATAATAAAGAGTGGGAAGCTGCGGATACAATTCGTGATGAGCTTGCAGCCGAGGGGGTTCTTTTAAAAGACAGTAAGGATCCGCAGAGTGGTGAGCGCATAACTGTGTGGGAAATAAAGCGACACTAAAGCGCACTAATGTCTCTATTCCAGCAGCTCCATAAAAAAGGAGAATATGATGGAATTTTTATATCATTATGGATATATCGCGCTTAAACTAGCTGTAGGTCTTGTTGCCTTCTTATTTATTTTAAGAACGACGGGGCGGGGTAGTCTTAGTCAGATGACACCAGTTGATTTGGTCAGTAATTTTGTCATGGGAGGTATTATTGGAGGCGTTATTTATAATCAGAATATTAGTAGCCTTCAATTATTGCTTGTTTTATTCATCTGGCAAACCTTGATTACATCTTTTAATTTTTTTGCACGCTATTCAGTTTTTTTTCGTCGTCTTATTGCAGGGCGGAATGTCACATTAGTTTTAGATGGAGTTTTCCAAATGGATAAGATTAAGAACTTAGGGATCAATATTAATGATCTCATTACGATGTTACGTCTTAAAGGGTGTCACTTACATGAAGCTGCTTTTGTTCGTTTGGAAACCAATGGTGATTGCACTGTCATTAAAAAGGAAGAGGGAAAGAAATCGACGATTTTAATAGAAAATGGTGAAGTTATTGATGATGGACTTAAAGAGATTGGTAAAACAAAAAAATGGCTTCAGGCAGAATTGAAAAAAAAACATGTAAAAGTTGAAAATTTATTTGCAGCAGAGTGGTATGAAAATACAGATCAAAATAATAAATTGTATAGTGGATTATTTCTTGTTCCTTTTTCAAAAACAGTCTAACTTCAAAAAACGGGTAGGTATAGCTTATTGGAAGCCGTAATGAAGAGATAAATCTATAAATAACCACAGAGGGTATTTTGCCTGTTTGTGCGGATGATAGAGAAGTAAGGACTTTATGAAACGCAATGAAATGACAAAAACTGTATCATCAGATACAGGGAAGACTCTGCACACACTTTACAATTTATGGCCCTATATGTGGCCGGTAGGGCGGCGTGATCTAAAAATGCGTGTGCTATGGGCAATATTTTATCTTGTTTTGGCTAAGCTCGTTCTCATATCTGTACCGTATTTATTTAAATATTCTACGAATGTGCTTGATTCAAGCTTTCAGCTACCTGAATGGTTCCCATCCAGTTGGATTATTCCCATCATGCTTGTTTTGGCATACAATGTCGCGCGTATTATGCAGGCTGGATTAAATCAATTACGCGATTCCCTGTTTGCCACTGTTGGTCAATACGCTGTTCGTCAATTAGCTTATAAAACCTTTGTACATATGCATGAGTTATCCTTGCGATTTCATTTGGAACGCCGAACAGGTGGGCTTTCTCGTGTGATTGAGCGTGGAACAAAAGGAATCGAAGCGATCGTAAGATTTTCAATTCTTAGTACAGTACCAACAGTTTTAGAATTTATATTAACGGCACTGGTATTTTATATAAGTTATGGGTGGCATTATCTTCTCATTGTTGTTGTAACGGTTGGATTATATATTTTGTTTACCATTAAGGCGAGTGATTGGCGTATTCGTATTCGGCAAAAAATGAATACAGCGGATACTGAGGCGAATACTCGCGCTGTTGATTCTCTTTTGAATTTTGAAACGGTCAAATATTTCGGTAATGAAACTCTAGAAGCCGATCGATTTGATGCTTCTATGGTAGGTTATGAAAAAGCCGCAACAAAGATTTGGACATCTTTAAGCTGGCTTAATTTTGGTCAGACTCTTATCTTTGGTATTGGAATGACGATCATGATGCTGATGTCAGCTTATGAAGTTTTTTATAAGACACAAACTTTAGGAGATTTTGTTTTTATTAATGCGCTTTTAATGCAACTTTCCATTCCACTAAATTTTATTGGTTCAATGTATCGTGATATTCGACAAGGTTTAACGGATATTGAAGCAATGTTTGATCTTTTAGATGTTCAGAAAGAGATCGTTGATAAATCGGATGCTAAACCGTTAGAGATAAGCGATGGGACCATTTGTTTTCATCAGGTAAAGTTTTCCTATGATTCGAGACGTCAGATTCTCAGAGATATTGATTTTGAAGTTCCTGGAGGAAAAACAGTCGCTATTGTCGGTCCATCGGGTGCCGGTAAATCTACTATTTCTCGGTTGCTTTTTCGGTTTTATGATGTTGATGCAGGATCTATCACAATTGATGGGCAGGATATTCGTGACGTAACACAAAAGAGTTTGCGTGAAGCGATTGGCATGGTCCCACAAGATACGGTGTTATTTAATGATACAATTGCCTATAATATTTGCTATGGGCGTCCAAGTGCTACAGATGAAGAGATGCGCAAAGCTGCTGAAATGGCACAAATATCAAAATTTATTGAAATTTTACCGGAAGGTTTTCAGTCTATGGTAGGAGAGCGAGGTCTCAAATTATCAGGTGGTGAAAAACAACGCGTGGCTATTGCACGGACACTTTTAAAAGCTCCTCCACTTCTTATTCTAGATGAAGCAACGGCGGCTCTTGATACGGCGACGGAACAGGAAATTCAACAAGCATTGGATATTGTAAGCCGTGGACGTACAACATTGATTATTGCGCACCGTCTTTCTACTGTTATCAATGCGGATGAAATTTTAGTTCTTAAAAGTGGTCGTATTATTGAAAATGGGACGCATACAGAGCTTTTACGCAAGAAAGGTCTTTATGCTTCAATGTGGAATAAGCAGCTTGAAGCATCGCAAGCGGAAGAAAAATTACGTAAAATGCGTGAAGAAGATGAGACGAGTGTTGTTAATCGTAAAAAATAAATAGAGCAAAATGTAATCTATATCTTTATATGGAGTGATTGATTAAATACATAAAAAGACACAAGAGGAACAAAAAGCTTTGTTGCTTGTTTAAGTTTACGATGAATAGGAAATTATATGAGTATTCTGCAATCTTTCCATAATAGCTTTGTACCGGTTCATAAAGAAGGTTATCCTTTTATTGTAGCGTTTTTTGTTATTTCGCTCATTCTTGGTTGGATATGGAGTCCGTTGTTTTGGTTTGGTCTCGTTCTCACGGTGTGGTGTGTATACTTTTTCCGTGATCCAGATCGTGTGATCCCTTTGAATTCAAATTGGGTTATGTCGCCTGCAGATGGGCGTATTTCATTTGTGGAATCATGTGTTCCACCTGAAGAATTAGGATTAGGGAAAGATGAAATGATCCGTATTTCCATTTTTATGGATGTTTTTTCATGCCATATTAATCGTATTCCTATCAGTGGTACAGTAGAGTCTATCGTTTATCATCCAGGTCGATTTACCAATGCTGACTTTGATAAAGCTAGTCAGTTTAATGAGCGTAATGGGGTGGTAATTGATAGCAAACATGGTAAAATTGGTGTCGTACAAATAGCGGGAATGGTTGCACGCCGGATTGTTTGCTGGTCAAAAGAAAACGATGCCGTTATGACTGGTGAGCGATTTGGATTGATTCGTTTTGGTTCTCGCCTTGATGTTTATATACCAACTGAAATGAAATTGCGTGTTGCAGTTGGACAGACAGCAATTGCTGGAGAAACAGTTTTGGGTTCTTTTGATGATAAGAGTGCCACAACGGGCTTCAGATACGATTAGGACTCACAATGAAAAATTTTTCGCCATTTTCTTCATTCAACCCTGAGGGGCAGCATGATGATGTTGCAAATCGGCGGCGTTCACCTACATCAATGCGGTATGTTATTCCTAATATTATTACTATTTTAGCAATTTGTGCAGGGATGAGCAGCATTCGTTTGGCTTTTGAACATCGCTATGAAGCTGCTATTTTAATGGTGCTTTTGGCTGCAGTTTTAGATGGTGCTGATGGTCGCATTGCCCGTTTAATAGATGGTAGTTCATCTTTTGGGGCACAGATGGATTCTCTTGCTGATGTTATAAATTTTGGTGTTACCCCTGCACTCATTGTTTATTCATTTATCTTGAATCAAGCGAATCATATTGGGTGGGTTGCTGCCCTTGTTTATTGTGTTGCTTGTTGTTTGCGATTAGCACGTTTTAATGTGATGTTAGATAACCCCAATATACCTAAGTGGCAGAGAAGTTATTTTGTTGGTGTTCCAGCACCAGCAGGAGCATTATTACTTTTATTGCCTACCTATTTAGGCACTCTTGGTTTGGTCCCCAATTGGGGGTGGGCATTATTTTTTAGTCTTTATACTGTAATTATTGCTTTTCTTTTGATTAGTCGTTTACCGGTATGGAATGCAAAAACAATTGATCAAAATTTAAGGCGCGATATCGTTATACCGTGCATGTTGGTCATTGTTATTTATGTCGGTTTTCTTGCGACTTACACATGGGAAACTTTATTGATTACAGCTGTTAGCTATATGATTTTTCTCCCTTGTAGTTTTATCGCTTATAATAAACGTGCTACTTTAGAAGAGAAAAAGGCTGATGCTAAAGCTATCCAAGAATTATAGAGTGCTTCATTCTTCTGTCGAAAAGCACAGGGAAAAGAGAGAGTCAAACGATTTACTTCTCATATGATGATCAATCAGGTACATGATAATCTACAAACCGATTTTTATGGACATTAAAAAGTTTTCCAGTTTCCTTTAAATCAGGTGATAACAAATGGACTATCTTTTTTGCAACCTCTTGTGGTGAAGGAAGAGTTTGTGGATCTTCACCGGGCATAGCTTCAGCGCGCATGGCAGTGCGTGTGGCACCAGGGTTGACACAATTAATCTTAATAGGGGTTTGTTTGAGTTCTTCTGCCCAACAGCGGGCAATCACCTCTAAAGCCGCTTTAGAGGCTGCATAAGCTCCCCAGAAAGGGCGCGCAGCATGCGCAACGCTTGAGGATAACAGGATGGCTCGTCCAGCATCAGATTCACGTAATAAAGGCTCAACGGCTTTCATTAAGCGCCATTGGCTGAAAAGATTTATTTGAAAAACATCTTCAAATACCGTGTTTTCTATATGCGCTATTGGTGAGAGTGTTCCAAGAATTCCTGCGTTTGCAACGATAATATCAAGTTTTTTCCAGCGTTTGGCAATTGAGATAGCAAGGGTATCGATGTTTTCCATATGATGCAAGTCAAGGGGAACAAGGGTTGCATGAGCTCCTTTTTCTCGGATTTGATTATCTAATTCAGTAAGTCCACTGACTGTTCGTGCAAGAGCAATAATATGAGCACCGCGTGCAGCAAGCTCGAGTGCCAAATAATAGCCAATCCCTCTTGATGCGCCAGTAACAAGTGCAACACGCCCATGGAGACTAAAGTCACGTTTTGTCATCATTAATCTCTTGTTTTAAGAACAGATGATTGATGAATTTTGGAGAGATTTTCTTGATCAACCAGATGCGTAGGATAATATCCAGTAAAATAATGGTCAGTAAATTGTGGATCGGCGTTATTCCGTTTTTCCCCTGCTACAGCAAGATATAATCCATCCGTTGAAAGAAATTCTAATGAATCCGCTCCAATAAAATCACACATAGATTTTAAATCTGGATATTGATTTGCTAAAAGGTTTTCAGCTTTAGGTGTATCAATACCATAAAAGTCAGGATAAAAAATCATAGGGCTAGAAATGCGCATATGAACTTCTTTTGCTCCTGCATCGCGAAGCATTCGTACAATTTTAAGGGATGTTGTTCCACGCACAATGGAGTCATCAACCAGAATAACACGTTTTCCTTCAATCACAGGACGGTTTGCCGAATGTTTTAACTTGACGCCAAAAGCGCGAATTTGTTGTGTTGGTTCGATAAAAGTGCGGCCAACATAGTGATTACGAATAATACCAAGCTCGAAGGGAATTCCAATTTCTTGTGCATAGCCAATTGCGGCAGGCGTTCCTCCATCAGGAACAGGAACCACAACATCACCCTCACAAGGGGCTTCCTGTGCTAAACGGATTCCCATATTTTTGCGTGTTGTATAAACACTACGTCCTCCAACGATTGAGTCTGGGCGGGCAAAATAAACATATTCAAACAAGCAAAGTTTTTCTGGTTTTGTATTTTCTGGTTTTATAATTTTTTTTGTAATTTCCCCATTTTTTTGTATTTCACATATGATGATTTCTCCATTTTTAACATCACGGACATATTTTGCTCCAATAATATCAAGAGCACAAGTTTCAGAACAAAAGATAGGCTTACCATCAAGTTCCCCCATCACGAGAGGTCTAATTCCTGTTGGATCGCGTGCCGCAATAAGTTTTGTACGTGTGAGCGCTAACATAGCATACCCACCTTCTACTTGCCGAATCGCATCAACAAAACGATCAGAGGACGACTCATAACGTGAGCGGGCAATAAGATGGAGAAAAACTTCTGAATCCGACGTTGATTGACAGATAGCACCAGAAGCGATGAGTTCACGGCGTAATGTGAGACCATTGGTAAGATTACCATTATGCGCAATAGCAATACCTCCAACTTTCAATTCAGCAAAAAGGGGTTGAACATTGCGTAATGCCACTTCTCCAGTTGTTGAATAACGGGTATGTCCAATAGCACGATTTCCTGGTAAGCGCGCAAGTGTTGCAGGGTTTGTATAGTGATCTCCAACAAGACCTAAATGCTTTTCTTGATGAAATATTTTATTATGGTAAGAAACAATCCCAGCTGCTTCTTGCCCACGATGCTGAAGTGCGTGGAGTCCAAGAGCTGTTAATGTTGCGGCATCTTCATGCCCAAGAATACCAAAAACTCCACATTCTTCATGAAGGGTATCATCATCTAATGAAAATTCTTGACAGAAAACATCGCTTTTTATCATCATATTCTTTCAGTTGTGATATGGAGGAATCATTAATATCACATTTTACATCATTTAGTTCTCTTTCCTCATGAAAAACTATTCTCTATTTTTTGAAAATTATCTTTTCATGAGAGTGTTACTCATACGTATGTTTATTGCTGTCTTTAAACAAATTTTCCGTCTTTTCGAGAACAGATCCAATATCTTTGGGGAGTATTTCCCAAACTTTTTGTCCCAATGAATCTAAAATAGGCCTTGTTTTTGCATTTTTTAACCAATTCGCTTGAAGCTCGGGTTTAATCAGTGCATTAAGCAGCAACATACCGATGACCATGATAAGTAAACCACGAAGTGCTCCAAAAATAAAACCAATAGCACGGTCAAGGATACCAATTCGACTATCAATAATAAAATCAGAGATCTTCATTGTAATAATTGAAGTAATAATGAGAACAATAATAAAAATTGTGACCAATGTTGTGATCAATGCAATCATTTTATTAGAGAGATATTGTTCAAAGAAAGGTAAGACAGGTTTAAATAAAAACAGTGTCGTAACAGCTGCAACTGTCCAAGAAATCAACGATAACACTTCACGTGAAAATCCTCGAAGCATAGCAAGAAAAGCGGACAACAGGATGATTACTACGACAATTCCATCAAGGATTGTTATGATCATTTGTTTGTTCCTTATACATAAAGTTGTGTTCTTTTAAGTCTGTGTGCAAATATATTTTTTGTTATGCCATTTTTTGTTCTTATAGCAAGGATCTTTTGTATTTTATAGAGATTTTTCTATATTATCATATCTGTGGTGCAGATCATTTTTTACTTACGGTAAGAGTAGCAACGAGTTCGGGAAGGTCGGAGAAAGTTTTTTGTTGAAAGTTGAGCGACTTCATCATTTCGGTTGTTGTTGTGGGGTGAAAGGCTCCTTGAAAGCCGAGTTTTTTTGCTTCATTGATGCGCTGTGCTGAATGTGCAACAGCGCGGGTAGCTCCTGAAAGACTGACTTCACCAAAATATACATAATCCGTTGGCAATGCGATATTGGCAAGAGAAGATACCAAAGCAGCGGCTACAGCTAAATCAGCAGCGGGTTCTGATATGCGATATCCACCTGCTACGTTCAGATAGACATCATGCTGTCCAAAACGAATACCACAATGGGCTTCTAAAACGGCAAGAATCATAGAAAGGCGATTTCCATCCCATCCGACAACCGCACGTCTTGGTGTCCCAAGGGAAGAAGGAGCAACAAGCGCTTGAATTTCTACGAGTATCGGGCGTGTCCCTTCCATTCCTGCAAAAACAGCAGCGCCTGGTGCTTTTTCATTACGTTCCCCTAAAAATAATTCGGATGGATTTATCACTTCGCGTAATCCTTTATCAGACATTTCAAAGACACCAATTTCATCTGTTGGTCCGAAGCGATTTTTTACAGTTCTAAGAATGCGATAATGATGTCCTCCTTCACCCTCAAAATAGAGAACGCCATCAACCATATGTTCAACGACTCGAGGACCAGCAATTTGTCCATCTTTTGTAACATGCCCAACAAGAACAACGGCGGTTCCTGTTTTCTTGGCAAAGCGGATCATTGCCTGAGCACCGATACGTACTTGTGTGACAGTGCCAGGTGCTGAATCTGCTGTATCTGACCATAGGGTTTGAATCGAATCGATAATCACCATATCAAGGTTTTTATGTTCGCTTAAGGTTGCCAGAATATCTTCAACATTGGTTTCAGCAGCAAGTTTCACTTCTGTATTGTTAGCTTCAAGCCTTTGTGCGCGCAGACAAATTTGCGCAATAGCCTCTTCACCTGAAACATAGATGACATTATATCCTTTACGTGATAAAGCAGCGGCTGTTTGTGTCAGCAATGTTGATTTACCAATACCCGGATCACCTCCAACAAGGAGTGCCGATCCACGGACAAAGCCCCCACCGGTAACACGATCAAGTTCAGCAATACCAGAATGAATACGTGGAGCATCTTCAATATTTCCAGAAAGAGATGTGAGTGTGACAATGCGTCCTTTACGAGCATTCTGCTTAGGACCACTTCCTATGCCGCTATTTATAGTTTCTTCGATAAGGGAATTCCATTCCCCACAAGCGCTACATTTTCCTGCCCAACGGGAATGGATGGTTCCGCAATTTTGACAGATAAATTGAATACGATTACGCGCCATGTCGATTTAACCAATTTGCTCTGGAAGGTAATTGCTATCGGCCAGATCACTAAAGCGTGTGAAATCAGATTGAAAGGCAAGGGGCACGATTCCTGTCGGCCCATGGCGCTGTTTTGCAATAATAACGTCAGCTTTTCCAAAAGCTTTATCCATTATTTCTTGCCATTTCGTATGTTCCAAGCTACCTAGTTTTGGTTCTTCATTTTTGAGATAATATTCTTCGCGATAGACAAACAGAACGATATCGGCATCTTGCTCAATTGAACCAGATTCACGTAAATCTGAGAGCTGTGGACGTTTATCTGTTCTATTTTCTACTTGACGTGAAAGTTGAGAGAGAGCGATAATAGGAATATTCAATTCTTTCGCTAATGCTTTTAATCCTGTGGTAATTTCTGTGATCTCTTGAACACGATTTTCTGATGAACGCTTTGAACTGCTTGTCATGAGTTGGATATAGTCAATAAACAAGATATCTAAACCATGTTGCCGCTTGAGACGCCGCGCACGAGCAGCTAATTGCGTAATTGATATTCCCCCAGTTTGATCAATATAAAGTGGTGCCTTTTGTAGTTGGTTCACCGCACGAATAATTTTTGAAAATTGTTCATCTGAAATATTGCCACGCCGAATATCAGAAGAAGAGACTTCTGTTTGTTCAGAAATAATACGGGTTGCAAGCTGTTCGGATGACATCTCAAGTGAGAAGAATCCCACAATGCCGCCTTCATTTTCTTGGATATTGGCATTACGATTATAAGCATTAGCAATATTAAAGGCAATATTGGTAGCCAGTGAGGTTTTACCCATACCAGGGCGGCCCGCAAGGATAATTAAGTCAGATGCTTGTAATCCTCCCATTTTTTCATCAAGTGTTTTAATATGGGTGGCTATCCCTGATAATTGTGAAGAGCGCTTTTTCGCAGCACTTGCCATATCGATAGCTTTTTTAATAGCCTCATTAAAATTTTCAAATCCACCTCCATATTTCCCTTTTTCTGCTAGCTCAAATAACTGATTTTCAACAGTTTCAATTTGTTGGGTAGGCGTGAGTTCTACAGGAGCATCAAAGGCTGTATTGACAACTTGAGTTCCAAGGTTAATCAAAGACCGTCGGATAAACAGATCGTAAATGACGCGTCCATAATCTTCAGCGTTAATAATAGTGACTGCCTCTGTGGCTAAGCGAACAACATATTGGTATACAGTAATATCTCCAATTTTTTCTTCCATTTGGATATAGGGCTTGATTGTAACTGGATCTACACGTTTTCCTGTTTTAATAAGGTGAGATAAAACATGATAAATTTTTTGATGCAATGGTTCAAAAAAATGTTCTGGTTTTAGAAAATCTGAAACGCGGTCAAGAGAATCATTGTTGATAAAGATAGCACCAAGCAATGCCTGTTCAGCTTCAATATTATGCGGAAGTTGCCGAAAAGAAGGAGAATCCTCTTTCTTTGAAGAGCTGACATTAACAACGTTAGTTTCTTCCATAATATTTTTCCACTAAAATTCTAAGTCTAGCTACTTTAGGCGATAAATTGAAAATCGTATAATTAAAAGAATAGAGCTACAAACCTTCATTTTAAGTTAAAATTATATAATTTTTTAAAACTCTCTTTTCGTTCCTCATTTATCATTTGTGTATTATTTATATAACGTCTATCTATTTATTTTATAATATGTGATTTTAAAGTGGAAGTTTTGCTACTCTAAATTTAAGTATTTTTAAGTTACTTAACCTTAAAATTCCAATATCTGTGTAAGTAGAATTATTTTTTATAACTGAAATTATTTCAGATCATGTGAGGATATAATCAAATTAACGCTCATACAAACTTTAGTCTTAAGGGTAGAACTTTAAATTATTTTTGCTTTATATGCTGGAAAACAAAAGACATTTCCTCTTAGTGATACTACCATTCTCGGCATGTAATGCCTTTAAATAGTATATTTCTAATTCTTTCATAAAAATTAGGTTCTTTATGTACGATAGCCATAAAATACTCACTTTTAAAGTGTGAGTATTTTATGATCGATATTTAAAATGGAATAAAAAATATAAAATAGAAAGAAAAAATAGAAATTAAGCTTCTTGATGAGAACTGTTTATATCGTTGTCATTAATTTCTTCTGCCAATAATTCTTCCTGACTTTCTTCTAATAATTCTTCTTGAATATTATATATTTCTTTAGCCGAAGTGAGAGTTTCACCTTCTGCTTGGCGTTGTGCTTCACTAGTAGAACGCGCAACATTAATAATCACAGAAATTTGAACCTCTGGATGTAAACTAAGAGTGATAGTGTGAAGACCGATCATTTTTATTGGATGATTAAGTTCGATTTGATTTCTCCCAATAGAAAAGCCTTCATCTGTTATCATTTCAGCAATATCACGTGTTGACACAGAACCATAAAGTTGTCCTGTTTCACCAGCAGAACGAACAACAATGAATGATTGTCTATCAAGTTTTTCAGCAATTTTTTGCGCTTCGCTTTTGCGTTCAAGATTACGTGCTTCAAGTTGTGCACGTTGTATCTCAAAATGTTTTTTATTAGCTTCATTTGCGCGTAAAGCTTTACCTTGAGGCAAGAGAAAATTACGCGCATAACCATCTTTAACTGAGACAATATCACCCATCTGACCAAGACGAGGAATGCGCTCAAGTAAAATAATATCCATAGTTTTTCCTTTCGAACAAATAAATTTAGTGGAGTTTTTTGCGTGATTGAAAATTGTATTGAATAGCAGCCCAAATTCCCATCAAAAGCATCATGAAAACAATAGGTGGAGTAAAAACGACTGTAAAAATAGCAATATAAACAAGAGAAAGTATAATAATCCGACCGTTTACCCCTTTTGTAATATTGTGAAGATATGCTAGACCGCTAATTAATATGATGACAATGTATGCAGTACTAAAGACACGGGTACTCAAGTTAAGAGAAGCGCTCAGCTCAACCATCGATGCTATGCAAACAATAATAAAAATAATAATTCCAGAAATTGGAAGGCGGAGAGTTTGGCTCCAATCATCACGGGGTCTTTTCAGCCATTTCATATGTTGTGCTGCTATCATGGAAAAGTAAAGGTTACCAATGAGAAAAACCAAACTATAAATAGTCAAAGAAAAAGCAGTAAAAGTTGCTGTATGCGTCATTAAAAGCTCATTAAAAGCGCGTATATCGGCTTCTTTTATTGACTGTGTTTGTTGCAGAGTTTGTGCTATGTTTTCGGTGATTTTTTTTGCAACGATGGGTGTGGAAGGACGTGTTTGAACATAGAGCCCAATGAAAGTTGCTATAAGAGCGATAAAATTAGTTAAATGAAAAATAACCGATGACAATGGATACCATATCAGTTCGTTTTCTTTTTGCGCTGGTCGTGCAAGCCCAAGAAGCCAAGAAGCATAGACAGCAGGAAGGAAAAATAAGAACATAAAGCCAAGAGCAATATAGGTATTAGTGGTTATGATAAGAACAACAGTGGCACTTATGAGGGCGATGAGACTGGCTAATGTTCCTTGACCGAACGCAACAATAAAAATTGGCAATGAAAGAAAGCAGCCAAGAAGAAGAGAAAAAAAGGGCGCGATATTTGCAACACTGATGATTGCCAGTCCTATCACGACAGCAAATAATCCTGCCAAAAGACCGGTTAATATCTCATAAGTACGATTTTTTTTCATTTATTGCTGTCCTGCTTTCTGCAGTTAGAGGCGTGTCAATACCCCAACTTTGACATTTAATAGCTTAACATAGGATACAACAAGCTATTTTTTAACCATATAAGAAATGCAACTGGAGAAACTCTCCAGTTGCATAGTGTATTGATTGCTTACTTTATAACGTACGGAAGTAAGCCTAAAAAGCGAGCACGTTTGATAGCATTAGCTAATTCACGCTGTTTTTTCTGACTAACAGCAGTAATCCGTGAAGGAACAATTTTCCCACGTTCGGAAATATAACGTTGTAACAACTTGATGTCTTTATAATCAATTTTGGGAGCATTGGTCGCTGAAAAAGGACATGTTTTACGACGACGATGAAAGGGGCGACGTGCAGAGTTTTGATTAGTATCAGTCATCATTCTACCCCTTCTATAGTATTTTCACGTTGACGACGTGGAAAACGAGGACGCTCTTCATCATGTCCAATGTGACTATTGCGATCAAGGTGTGAGAGCATAGCAGATTTTTCTTTTTCGTGTTTTTCTACGCGAATGGTCATATAACGCAAAATATCCTCATTGATGCGCATCTGACGCTCCACTTCAGCAATTGCTGAAGCTGGTGCATCAATATTGACTAAGACATAATAAGCTTTACGGTTTTTACGAATACGGTAAGCAAGAGGACGAAGTCCCCAATTTTCTATACGCCCAACTTTTCCACCATGCGCTTCAATGACACCTTTGTAGAGACTCAAAAGTTCATCAACTTGCTGTGGTGCAATGTCTTGTCGGGCAAGGAACATATGTTCATAAAGAGCCATTGTTTTGCCTTTCTTCAATTAAATTTCACCGGTTTTAGCGCAAAGCCTCTGCGACTTGTCTTTTTTGGAAATCCAAAGAAGAAAGGACGCGTTTACAATTCGAGACATCTCAGAGCGGAGATACGGGAGGCCGGAAACATTGTATTTCCTACTGATATTTTACAGCCCTCCGTTCAACCTCCAGCTAAAGTGCCGGCAACGAATATTTCATATCTACAGGTTATCTTTTAAAATAGCAAGTTTATGCACATAAAAAAATTGATTTGTTAAATCTTGATATATTTCCTTCTTCTACAAAAAGATAATACTGTAATATAAAGGCAAAGGAGGGAAAAATGGACTTTTTAAACCAGATTGATGTTACACTCTTTGAAATGTTTGTCGGCAATCATCAAGCTTGGTCGATTGTAGTTTTGTTTAGTATTTTTTGTGCAAAGTTTTTAATTTATATTATTCCTCTCCATCTTTGTGCGTTGTGGTTTTGTGGTGGGGAGAGGGAGCGGTGTGTTGTGCTAAGCATTTGCATGAGTATTTGTGCATCTCTTTTCATAGGTTATCTCATTTCTCTTTTTTATTTTCATCCTCGCCCATTCGTGGTAGGGCTGACGACACCGCTTATTCAACATCGTGCAACAGCTTCTTTTCCTAGTAATCATGCCTTGACCATTGCATCTTATGCAGCTAACTTTTATTTTTACCGATACAAAGTTACTTTTAAATTTGTCGTAGTGTTTTTATGCTTAATCTGTTGGGCGCGCATCTTTGTGGGTGTACATTATCCCTTTGATATTTTAGCAGGTGCACTTTTAGGAAGTCTCATAAGTTTGGGTGTTATTCAGTTTATAGCACCCTATTTCCCTAAGTTTTTATATCAAATTCCGCCTTTAAAATATAATTTTAAGTGTGGTATTCGTTTTAAATAAAGGGCTTTATCTTGATTTGTGCGGATGAATAAGGTCAAAAGAAAATAATTTAATTGTACAGTTTTAGGAGTTGATAAATGGGTGCAGCTTTTATTTTTCCAGGGCAGGGGAGTCAACTTGTTGGTATGGGGAAAGCGCTTGCAGAGCAATTTATTGTCGCACAGATGGTTTTCGAGGAAGTTGATGATGCTTTGGGTGAGAAATTATCAAAGATCATTTTTGAAGGACCTGCAGATGTTTTAACGTTAACAGCAAATGCACAACCGGCATTAATGGCTGTATCTATGGCTGTCATTCGTGTGATGAAACAATTAGGGCTTCGTATAGAAGAAAAGGTAAGGTTTGTTGCTGGTCATTCTTTAGGCGAATATTCGGCTCTTTGTGCTGCTGGTACATTTACTCTCACAGATACGGCAAGACTTTTGCGTATTCGTGGCAATGCTATGCAGGCTGCTGTCGCGGTTGGTGAAGGTTCTATGGCTGCATTAATTGGTTTAGAAGAGCACATTGTGGAAGAAATTTGTGAAACTGTTTCTGGAGAAGGACTATGTCAGATTGCTAATGATAATGGTGGTGGGCAAATTGTTATTTCCGGTAAAGCAAAAGCAGTTGAGGCAGCGGTAGAGATTGCATCAAAAAAAGGTGCAAAACGTGCACTTCTTCTTCCTGTTTCTGCACCTTTTCATTCATCTTTAATGCAACCTGCTGCTGATGCCATGAAGAAAGCACTTTTGACTGTTAACAAAATGTCCCCTATTGTTCCTTTGATTGCCAATGTTTCTGTTGCACCTGAGAGCAATCCAGAGCGTATTACTACTCTTCTTGTCCAACAAGTGACTGGGAGGGTGCGATGGCGAGAAACAATAGAATGGATCGCTGCTAATGGAGTTGATACGCTTTTTGAAGTTGGTTCTGGAAAAGTATTAACAGGTTTAACGCGTCGTATTAACAAAGATATAAAGGGGGTAACCATTGGAACAGTTGATGAAATAGAATCAGCGCTAGGTATGCTCGGCGTTTAATCTATAAGGAGTTAAAAAATGTTTAGATTAACAGGACGTAAAGCTCTTGTAACGGGGGCTTCGGGAGGAATTGGTGAGGCAATTGCACGCTGCTTTCATGCACAAGGAGCCATTGTTGGACTTCATGGAACACGCGAAGAAAAGCTTAGAGAAGTGGCGGCAGAATTAGGGCAGAATGTTTTTGTATTCCCCGCTAATCTTTCTGAACGCCAATCGATTAAACAATTGGCTGAAGTTGCAGAAAGAGAAATGGATGGCGTCGATATTTTGGTTAACAATGCGGGAATCACTAGGGATGGTCTTTTTGTGCGTATGCAAGATAAAGACTGGGATGATGTTTTAGAAGTTAACCTAACAGCTGCTTCTCTTTTGACGCGTGAATTAATACATTCTATGATGCGCCGCCGTTATGGAAGGATTATTAACATTACATCTGTTGTTGGTGTTGTGGGAAACCCTGGACAAACGAATTATTGTGCTGCAAAAGCAGGCTTGATAGGTTTTTCTAAAGCATTGGCACAAGAAATTGCTTCGCGAAACATCACTGTCAATTGTATTGCTCCTGGATTTATTAAATCCGCAATGACAGACAAGCTTAATGAAAAGCAAAAAGAAGCCATTATGGCTGCGATTCCGATGAAGCGTATGGGAAGTGGGCAAGAAATAGCCGCTGCTGCTGTTTATTTAGCAGGCGATGAAGCAGCCTATACGACAGGTCAAACACTCCATATCAATGGTGGAATGGCAATGATTTGAGTATTTATTTTATTCCACATTGATTTATGAGTTGTATTATTTTAGATAGTAACGATTGAAATGGATAGATGCATCTATTTCTTTAATATGGTCGTTGATCAATTGATGTCGGAATGTCAGATTGGTTCATTTTGTAGGGGATATCCACAGGATGTTTTAAATCATTACTAAAATCTTTTAAAGTAATGCATCTATTGCTTGATTAGATGAACCGATATAGTTAACCAAATTATAGGAAAATATAAATTCGAGGATTTCAACATGAGTGATACAGTAGAGCGCGTTAAGAAAATTATCGTGGAACATCTTGGGGTTAATGCTGATAAAGTTGTAGAAAATGCAAGCTTTATCGATGATCTAGGGGCTGATAGCCTTGATACGGTTGAACTCGTTATGGCTTTTGAAGAAGAGTTTGGGGTAGAAATTCCAGATGAAGCTGCTGAAACGATTTTCACAGTTGGCGATGCAGTCAAGTTCATTGATAAAGCTTCTGCGTGATTACTAAAGGGCAAAGGCATAAATTGCTTTTGCCTATATTCTTCGGAGCTCTTTTGAAAAGAGAGCTTTGAGAGGTGAAGTTTAGTTCAAGGTTAGAAGTTATGAGACGTGTTGTTGTTACTGGTTTAGGATTGGTATCTCCATTAGCTGGTAATATTGAATATAGTTGGAAGCGACTTCTTGAAGGAAGAAGTGGTGTCCGACGTATCACAGAGTTTGATGTGTCAGATTTGCCATGCCAGATTGCTGCGCGTATCCCCTTAGGGGATGGAACAGAGGGGACTTATAATGCTGATTTGTATATGGAACCTAAAGAGCAACGTAAAGTTGATGCATTTATTGTTTATGCAATGGCTGCTGCTAACCAAGCGCTTGCAGATGCCGAATGGTTTCCTAAGAGTGATGAAGATCAGATTTGTACAGGCGTGTTAATTGGTTCGGGAATTGGGGGAGTTGAGGGTATTGTTGAAGCTGGTTATACGCTTCGTGATAAGGGCCCACGTCGTGTTTCTCCTTTTTTTATTCCAGGTCGTTTGATTAATCTTGCTTCTGGTTATGTGTCTATTCAATATGGTTTACGGGGGCCTAATCATTCTGTTGTAACGGCTTGTTCAACAGGGGCGCATGCAATTGGTGATGCGGCACGTTTGATTATGTTTGGTGATGCAGATGTCATGGTGGCAGGGGGGACTGAATCTCCGATAAATCGGATATCTCTTGCAGGTTTTGCAGCTTGTAGAGCTCTTTCTACTTGTCGCAATGATGATCCTGAACGGGCGTCACGTCCTTATGATATTGATCGTGATGGTTTTGTGATGGGGGAAGGAGCAGCTGTTGTTGTTTTAGAAGAGCTGGAACATGCCAAAAAACGAGGAGCGCGTATTTATGCTGAGGTTATTGGCTATGGTTTATCTGGTGACGCTTACCACATTACAGCGCCTTCAGAAAGTGGTGAAGGGGCTCAGCGTAGTATGATAGCTGCTCTTAAGCGTGCACAAGTGAATGTGAGTGAACTTGATTATATTAATGCTCATGGTACATCTACGATGGCTGATTCCATAGAGCTAGCAGCTGTTGAGCGTGTTTTAGGGAGTTATGCACCACACGTTTCTATGTCATCAACGAAATCATCTATCGGGCATTTACTTGGTGCTGCCGGTGCTGCTGAGGCTATTTTTTCTATTTTAGCTATACGGGATAATATAGCCCCAGCGACACTTAATCTTGACAATCCATCGATTGAAACAAAAATCGATCTTGTACCACACAAACCGCGTGAACGAAAGATTGATACGATTCTTTCTAATTCTTTTGGATTTGGTGGGACAAATGCATCGTTGGTGATGCGACGTTTTAGGGGATAATAAGTATTTTTATTTAATTTTTGCTTTTGAGTTTTCTACTTTATTATAAGGTGAATGAGAAATTATAATATTATCCTTAATCGCTATTGAGGGGTTATGTCCGATGTGAAAAATGGAAATCATTAAAGGACGTAAGTGATTCCTCTTCGAATCATTTAGCAGATAGTTATGACATGTTAATACATAAAAAACGAAAGAAATCATCTATCGTCCGTAATCCGTTGGTCATTCTCGGTCATTTTTTTCTTATGCTGATTGTGATTATTCTTTTTGCCATAAGTATTCCTCTTTATATTGGAAAAAGTATTTTTGAAGAAAAGGGAAAAATTGAGGAAGAACAAATTGTTCTTATCCATCCTGGTACCGGAATTCGTGAAATTGCTTCATTGCTAGAAAAACGTGGTTTCATTCGATCATCAGATATTTTTGTTTATGGGGTTGGTTATCACCAAAAAACAACGCATCTGAAGGCTGGTGAATATTTAATTCCAGCTCATGCTTCGATGCAGGATATTATGGATATTCTTGTGAAAGGAAAATCTATAGAGTATACATTTACAGTACCTGAAGGTTTAACGGTTCAGCAAGTTTTCGATCGATTAGCTGCGAATGAAATTTTGATTGGAGACCTTCCAAAAATTTTGCCTCCAGAAGGTTATTTAATGACGGATACTGTTCGTTTTATTCGGGGAACAACGCGTAAAGAGATTGTAAACAGGTTGCGTGAAGGACAGACAAAATTAATTCATGCTATATGGGCTACGCGTTCACCTGATTTACCCATTAAATCAATTGATGAATTTGTTATATTAGCCTCAATTGTTGAGAAAGAAACGGGAATTGCAGCAGAAAGACCAATGGTTGCTGCGGTATTTTATAACCGCCTTACAAAGCATATGCGTCTTCAATCGGATCCAACAGTAATTTATGGTCTCTTCGGAGGAAAAGGAAAACCATCCGGTCGTGCAATTTATCGTTCAGATCTTGAGAAGGAAACACCATATAATACTTATAAAATTAATGGTTTGCCCCCAACGGCTATTGCAAATCCAGGTCGAGATTCTTTAAAAGCGGTGGCACATCCACCAATCAGTGATGCACTTTATTTTGTTGCTGATGGTTCAGGAGGGCATGTTTTTTCTCGAACTTTAGAGGAACATAATATGAATGTTCGCAAGTGGCGAGAATTAAAGGCAAAACATTGAATTTATAGTGATAACACATCTTTTTGCATCGTAAATGAGAATCCCAAATATAGTAAAATTTTTCTATTTAAATTTTTTATGAGAATGATAAAAAATCATTTTCTTGTCTGTCACAAGTGGGTTGGCGTATGGATAAAAATATTTAAGAAAAAAGTGAATATACTGCTAATACCTTATCTCACAAAAGAGCAAAATAACATTGAGAATTGCTAAGAAAACACATTGATTAGGGGAGAGGTTGAGATAATGTATAATTCAAATTTTGGAGAAACATTTATGAACAAAGTAGAGTGATGTAATGACAGTCTTTGAAAGTAAATTGAGTGCTATAAAAATAAATCAACGCCGCGGTTTTTTATTTATTCTCTCTTCGCCTTCAGGTGCTGGTAAATCAACAATTTCTCGATTACTTCTAAAAGAGGGACAATTAGAGCTTTCCGTAAGTATGACTACAAGGAAAAGGCGTCCTAGTGAAGTAGATGGGCTGCATTATTACTTTATTTCAAAGGAAGAGTTTGAATATAAGCGTGATAGGGATGAATTTATTGAGTGGGCAGAAGTTCACGGAAATTATTATGGCACTTTACGTGAAACTGTTGAAAACGCATTGAATGCTGGCCAAGATATGTTATTTGATATCGATTATCAAGGTACCGAGCAGCTGCAAAAAAAGATGCTAGGAGACACTGTATCTGTTTTTATTCTTCCACCATCAATGAAAGAGCTTGTTTCGCGTTTACATCGTCGAGCAGAAGATAGTCAAGATATCATCAATTTGCGATTGGAAAATGCACGAACGGAGTTAAAGCATTGGCTTTCTTATGATTATGTTGTGATTAACGAAGATTTAGATCAGTCTTTATCTTTTATTAAATCAATTTATTTAGCTGAAACCGTAAAACGTGAGCGTTGTTCTTATCTTGGCTCTTTTGTTGATGGGCTTATTGCTGAAAAAATCGATAAATGTTGTGATTAAAAAAGGTTTTATAACACAAAGTGCATTTTTTAGAGCACTAGATGCGCTAAAGTTACAAATTCAGAAATCGAGAGCGTTTCAGCACGGCGCGTTCCATCAATTCCAGCTTTTTCTAATAGCTCTTCACCTCCAAGTATTTTGAGATTTTGACGAAGCATTTTTCGTCTTTGTCCAAAGGCGGTTTTTGTGACGAGGCTTAGTTTTTGTGCAGAGCAGGCAAGAGGTTGTGTTCGCGGAATAATATGAACAACAGAAGACGTTACTTTAGGTATTGGTATGAAGGCTTGAGGGGGGACATCAAAAGCAATTTTAGCAGTGGTACGCCAGCCAGTTAGGACACTAAGACGTCCATAATGAGTAGATTGAGGTTTAGCTGTAATCCGTTTGGCAACTTCACGTTGAAACATCAATGTCATTGATTCATAAAAAGGAGGCCATGGTTCAGTTAAAAGCCAATTTAATAAGAGTTGTGTCCCAATATTATAGGGAAGATTTGCAATAATGCGCGGTTTTACAGGGCTTGTTTCAAAGAGTTTTGAGAAGTCTTGCTTCAGTGCATCATTACAAATAACTTTTAATTTTTTAGGATAGTGTTTTTCTATTTCTAAGAGAGCCGGTATGCAGCGCTCATCGCGTTCTATTGCTGTTACAATGGCACCCTTTGCTAGCAAGGCACGTGTGAGACCTCCAGGACCAGGACCAATTTCAAGAACAGGTTTTCCTTCTATATTGCCTGCTTGATGAGCAATTTTAGATGTTAAATTAAGATCAAAAAGAAAATTCTGCCCCAAAGATTTATGCGCTTGTAATCCATATATATCAATGACCTCACGCAGAGGAGGGAGATTATCTATTGGCATGGGTTTAAACTATTTTTTGCAAGTTGATTTGCAAGTTTAAGAGCAGCAATAAAGCTTTCGGGAGAGGCTATCCCTTTATCAGCAATGTCAAAAGCAGTTCCGTGATCTGGAGACGTGCGAATAAAAGGTAGACCTAACGTGACATTAACAGTGCTATCAAAGTCTAATGTCTTAACAGGGATAAGGGCTTGATCATGATACATACAAATGGCAACGTCATATGCTTTTCTTGCGCATTCATGGAACATTGTGTCGGCAGGCAGCGGGCCTGCAATATTGAGTCCTTTCTTTTTAAGATATTCAATAGCAGGAGTGATAATTTCAATATCTTCTTTTCCCATTGCACCTCCTTCTCCAGCATGAGGATTAAGACCAGCAACAGCTAGTCGGGGTGACGTTATTTTAAACCTTGTTTTTAAGTCATATTCAGTAATAAGTACCGTTTGAATAATTAAATCACGGGTAAGCTGTGAAGGAACATTTTTAAATGGAATATGAACAGTTATTGGTACTGTTTTTAATCGAGGTCCTGCTAACATCATAACTGGATGATAACATTTATGAAAAGCTTTATGGGCTAAATCGGCTAAAAATTCTGTATGACCTGGAAATCGAAAACCGGCATCATAAAGACTCTTTTTTGCAATAGGACAAGTGATAAGTGCACATGCATGGCCATTTTGAATCAATTGAACACAGCGTTTAATTGCTTCAATAATTCCAGCTGTATTTTTCGATGAAGGTATACCTAATTGATCACTTTGTTTGTTTTTTAACGGTATGATAGGAAGAGCTTTTTGAAAATTTTTTGCAGGATTATTGATTAAAACAGATTGCACCTCAACATCAATCTGTAAAAAACGAGCGCGCGAACGAATAACATCTGGATCAGCAAGAAGTACAAAAGGTGGAATTTGGCGCGTAACACGCAAATTCCACGCTTTTAGTACTATTTCAGGACCAATTCCGGCAGGATCACCACCGCTAACAATAAGAGCAGCCATTATGAATTTTGAATGCGTGCCACTCGGCGCAGTTCTCCTAAATATTTGTCGCTTAATTCTTCAAGTTTTTGCGGGCTTCTTTTTTTACTATCTTGAAGAGAAAATATCAGTCGAGCGACATAATCATCAGAAACTCTTTTTATTTTGCAGACAGCAATTGCTTCGATTCCATCAGATGTTTCTTGTAATTTTGTCATTTTTCCAGCAGGCGTTTCAAGAATAGCTTGTTCCCATGCATTAGGAAGTTGTGGCTCCAGAAACTTTCCTAAGTGGCGGATAGTAACGTCTAAAATACCTCTTGCTTGATTGTGAGCATTGGCACATCCACGGAAATGTGTGCGAAAATTACTTGCTTCTCTTTGACGTCTTTCAAAGATCTCTGAACGACGATGTGCAGGAATGACAAAAACAATTCGCTGTAATGTATATTCGTTGGTTGAAGGTTTTACACCACCATTTTTTAATATTCTGCGTACAGCTTCTTGTTCGCTAATCATACCTGTTTCAGCTTGATAGCGTGCGCTAACAAGACGCCCCCATCCTATTTGTCCACGGATGTAATCTTTAAAGTGTTGCACTGTGATCTCAGTTTGGATCAGAATCTGGTTGAGCTGATCAATCGTCATATTATTTTGTGTCGCAAAATTCTCAAAAGCTCTATCAACTTCATCATTGCTTACTTCAATATTACGACGTTTTATTTCAATATTTTTTAGCTTTTCATCAATAAGCTCTTTTTTAGCCTGTGCCACCAAATTGCCTTGCTTTTGTTGTAGCCTGAGAAAAGCAAGGCGTCTTTGTATATCATAATTTGTGATGGGGTTGCCATTAACTGTAACAACAATAGAGGTCTGCGCAAAGACTGTCGGAATCAAAAATCCATTTATTAGCAGGCTACTTACGCTCAAAGATGCAATATAAAATAAAGCAAGAAAACGCTTTTTCAATTTATTCATGTAAATAGGCTTTCGCATTGTTTATTAATTCTCATCAACAACTTAAAATACACGCTTTCTTTCATAAAAACAATGATAAGTTAAATGACTGATACATTCCCTTTATAAATTAATCTATCTTTTTTCCGATATCTGCAATCGTACGCAATGAAAGAGAGAAATTAAAGTTTTGCAAGGGTGCTTTCCTGCCTGGATTCGTTACCTGTTGATAACCGAATGTTAACCCGAAACATTCATCCATATAACTCAAGCTAATTCCTCGCTTTATAAATGTACCAGATACTAAATCATAACCGGCGTTGCTATTAATGGACCAATAATCTGCTAATTTAAGTCCTGTTTGAAAAGAAATTTCTTGGCGCTCTTGAGAATATTCATAATCTGGTTGCTTTGCGATATAGGCATATTGTAGAGCCGCCCAAAAATTTTGCCATTTTTGTGATGCTTCGATTTCACTACGGCGGATTTTTCCTGTTTTTTTGTCAAAGCGTCCACGCGTTTCTAAGGAAAAACCACTTTTATGGGTTGTACCAAACATTGCAACATAGTCTGAACGTTTTGCCTCTAAGCTAGAATGAGTACCGACATTGATAAAGTCCTTGTCTGCAAAAGAATTCTTTCCTGCTAGATGGAAGGATTGTCCAATGAGACCATAAAGAGACCAATTATCATTAAGGCTTCCAGAATATCTTATACCTATATTGGCTCTTGTACCACCTTCTACACGATCATAACCAGAAAATTTGTCTCGTTGAAAGAGAGTGGTTGCATCAAAGACAAAGCTTTGAGCATCTTCATTAGGAATTTGTCCAATATATTGTTCATTATTGCGTATAAAAATTTGTGCAGTTGGTTCTATAATATGTGTAGAATGATCAGCTGTAATGAGGAAGGGATAGCGTAGTTCCAATCCTGCTGTTGCCATGCCACGAATTGCTGAACCATGAATTGCGGATAAGGCATTGTTTTCTATAGAATCTGTGTGATTTTCGCTTGCATTGGTTGTAATGATATCAGCTCGTAGAGAGAGAAGAGGGGTTAAGATGAGTCCGTTGTGCGTGTTGAAGCGCTTTTTCCACTGAAGCTCGTTTGTTAAACGCAAACTATTTCCAGCCATACCAGAAAGTTTTACTGTGTTGAGAGGGTTTCCGTTCTGGTCGGGTGAACTGAAGTCAGCATGGCGACGATAAACTGATTGCATATTACTATGGAAGGTAAGCTCTCCATTATAAATGGGTTCATCTGGTGTGAAAAAATAATCGATGCGTGGTAAGACCCACGCTTGCCGAGAGTGACGTTCATAATGAGGATCATTCAATATTGAATCTTGAACTTTAAAATGATAAAAACGCATATCAAAATAATTTTTTCCTGCAAGACCATTCAGATAGATCTGAGAAAGTTGTGTAGGATTGTTATAGTTTTCAAGTTTATAGGCACGACTAAAATGCCGATCTGATTGTGCAAGAATATCCCATCCATAAGTCCAGTGTGAATTAATACGAAAATCCCCCTTTGTCGCCAGCATATAACGGTTTTTATGTTGGGCATCAATCGTATCATTATCAAATCTATGCGGTTTCATTTGATATATATGAGCAAAGCGAATGTTATAACGTCCCGTTTTTAAACGCTGACGCCATTCCCCTTCGGTTAAAAGCCCTTGTTGGGTATAAACCGTAGAAGAAAGGGTAAAATCATAATGGGGGGCGAGATTCCAGAAATAAGAATTCTTTATCCCCATACCGAGATAATCAGTATAAAAAAAATGAGGAGTAAGCAGACCGCTAGCACGCCTGACAGTTGGATCATAGATCTCAAAATTTGGAAATTTTATAATCGGTACACCAAAAACTTCAAAACTGCTATTTTCAAACCGAATTTTTTTGACGCTATTATTCCATATGATCTTTCTTGCTTTAATTTTCCATAGGACGTCTCTATCTGGTTTATAAGAGCAAGGTTCACAGGCTGTATAGGTTGCATTTTCAAAGACTGTTATGTGATTGTGTTTGCGTGTAGCATTTTGGGCTGAAAAGTGAACATTGTTGGCTGTATCAATACGTAGGGCGTTTACAAAACCCTCGCCAAGATCTTTGGTCATATCAATTTGGTTGGAATAAATTTTATTACCATCCTTTTGAGTAATTTCAACGTTCCCTTGTGCTATAAGCCGTCCTGTTTTTTGATTGTAAATAATTTTTTGAGCGACAACTTTATTGCCATCATATTTGATTTGGACATTACCGTGTGCAGAAACAGTGTTTTCATCACGATTGTAGATGAGTTCATCCGCAGAGAGCAAAAGAGGAGGTTCCAGATTTTGAATGCGACTTTGAGAAGGAGATTGAAGGCTTTGAGCGTGCGCACAATAAGACAAAGCACTTCCTAAAATAACCCCCACAACACTTTTAAAAGCGAGAGCACTTAATTTTGTTAAAATAGTTTTTTTAAGTGTTAATGCTTTCACTTAGCCATCCTCTTTATGAAGTAAAAAAGAGATTCCTAAGAATAACGCAATAACAACGGGTGTCCAAGCTGCAATAATTGGTGGAATATATCCAGCATTACCGAAAGCTTGAACAAGTACGGAAATAACATAAAGCATAAACCCAGCTATTACGCCACCAAGAATCAACATTCTAGATTGCCCAAAACGTGTAAAATTTAAAGATACAGTTGCTGCAATGAGGGTCATTGCCACAAGCAATGCCGGTAATGCAATCAAAGATTGGAAATACATATCAAAATTATTAGCAGAATAGCCAAATGAACGTGCAATCATAATTTTTTTTGGCAATTGGTAAAATGGAATAGTTGCGGGATTCACTAAACGTTCCGTTAAAAATTCAGGTTTTAGATTGGTTTTTATTTGCAACACGGTAAATTTTTCAGGAGGATGCCCTATTTTATAGATTGTTCCATTTGTTAATAGCCAAAATCCATTAGTCAAGGTTGCTTTTGGGGCGTTAATCCAATTTTTAACGGTTGCATTGTCATTGTATTGTACAAAGGTTGCATCGAGAAGAGAAAGTCCTTGATCGGTGATAGATTTGGCACCAATGGTTGTTCTGCCTAAATTTGTACGTTGTGTTAACCAGTGGATACTTGTATTGTGAAGAGGTGTTAGTACATTGTGATTGCGCCATTCAGTCATCTTTTTTTCTGCTTGAGAAAATCCCCATGCAGCAAGTGGATTAATGAGAAGAATTGAAAATAATCCCAAAAGAAAAGCTCCAAAACAAGCTGGCATAAGAAATTGCCATGCAGAAACACCGATTGAACGAGTTACTACAAGTTCAAGTTTTTTGTTGAGCGAGATAAGCGTTGCCATTGCAGAAAAGAGTGCAATGAAAGGGATAAGTTGTTGCATGATAAAAGGGATGCGTAAAGCAGAGAGGAAAAATGCATCTTTTGCTGTATAATGCGGAAGGGAAGATAGCCTACCAGAATTCTCTGTGAAATCGATTAAAAGAGCAAGAACAAAAATGCTTCCCCAGAAATAACAAGTTATTTTAAGATACCGTATAAAAAAATATCGTCCAAGTGTCCACCCAATCATGATATTTCATCCGAGGAATCTTGAGATTTTCGATGTTCAAATTTGTTCATTATTTTTTGAAAAGCGATTTGAAGTATCTCATTAACTTTTGTGGGAAGCCCAATTTTATGATTCGTTAAAAGCATAAAAAAGACAAATGCACTTGTTCCTATAGGTATAATATAAAGGAGAGGAACGTATGCAAGATCGCTTTTTGCCTTTTCTGCGAAAAAATATCCTATCCAATACACCAGAAAAGAAAGGGCAATTGCCGAGAGATTTGCGGAATGACGAGCTTGTCGATGGGAGCGTACATCCCCTGCCGCTGCTAATGCAATAAGTGAAAAAACAATAGGGTAGAGCCATTGTGTTAGTCTGCGGTGAAATTCAGCTTTATATTGGAGTGGTTTTCGTTGATAGTAGGGATCTTTTGGGTCAGGGTTTTGTAAATAAGAAAGAGACCGATCTTTTGGATAAAGAGTAGGTGTTTTATCACCGGGGATAAACTCTCCTAGGCTAAAAGTATATGAGCTAAATTGCACGATTGAAACACTGTTATTTTGATGATTGACTCTTTCTATTTCACCGTTATTGAGAACCAGAAAACTGCCGTTTTTATTGCTCACAATGGATGCGTCTGTTGCATAATAAAAAAGATCAGTCTTAGGATCACGCTGGTCGGCAATGAAAAGGCGTTCAAGTGTTCCATTTGGATTTCGTTCGCCAATTTCTATGTAAAGGTTATTGGCGAGTTTTTGGAAGCTCCCTTCACTAATGAATAGATTAATAAGATCAAAATGAGCGCTTGCTAGCATTTGTCGCATATGAAGACGCGCTTGAGGAACAACAAAATTAGCTATAGAAAAGGAGATACAGGATGCAACAATAGCAAGAAGAAGGATAGGTTTCCAAACAGTACTTTTAGGAAAACCAGAGGCATTGATGACAGCAAGTTCTGAGTCTTGATGCATTGCTGAGAGGATGGTTGTAATTGCGATGACTAATGCAAACGGAATGACAACAAAAATAACAGAAGGAACCAATGAGAGTGAAAATTGTAAGACTGTGAGGAGTGTTTGTTTACTTGTTGTGAGAAAGTTTATCCGTGCAAGAATTTGTATAGTCCAACTAACGCCCACTGCTGCAATCATGACAGAACTAAACAAAACAAGGACACGTTTCAGGATGTAGAACTCAATAATACGCATAAATTGGGGAAAATCCTCAGTTTTTAATTCGATAGCAAATATTCTTACTGCTTTCGGTTAAAATGTAATAAAGTTTGAAAAAATATCCTTTCATGAATTGGATATTTTTACCAAATAAATAATATAAAATTGCCTATGAGGTCCTCTTTAAATTTTCCGTACATTATATTTTATTTTCAACTATAGTCTACAAAGAATCTAGAAGAATCTAGAAAATAACTTAAAAAACTTTTTTATTAACGTTGAAGATAAAAATTTTTGTCTTTTAAAGACACGTGCAAAAAGATAATGCATCTCAATCAAAAAAGAGGATTTATATCTTGAACCGTTTCCTTTGTATTAGGGATATAGAAGTTTTTTTAAAAAGATGTTAGCTTTTTTATAAAGAATGATGAAGGCTTAAGAGATTGGATATTTTATTCTATCATTTGACGCAGTCAACGCTGAAGGATATTTTGCCGACGCTTGTGGAGCGTGCATTGGCTCGTTTTGGTAAAGTAACAATACAGTGTGTGAGTAAAGAACAACGCGATTCTATAGATATACATTTATGGGTTTATACTGATGAATCATTTATTGGACATGGAACGGAGTGTGATCAATATCCAAACGTTCAGCCTGTATTTCTTACGACAGGACAAGAAAATCCGAATGATTCAAAGATTCGTTTTCTCATAGAGGGAGCTGTTTGTTCGGATATTGATGCTTATCAACGGCTTGTCGTGATATTTGATGGTAGAAGTGAAGAGCAGTTGAATCTCGTTCGTGCACAGTGGAAAAAATATAAAATGGAAAATCATAATTTAACGTATTGGCAACAGACTGAAGATCGTCGCTGGGAAAAACAGGTTTAATGCGTCTTGTATCTATTGTTCTGATTTTTATAGGATTACTGGGAATAGTAAATCCTGCACTTTTTATTACGGAAGGCTCAGGGGGAGGGCGTTGGGTTTTTATTGTGATTTTTCTTTTAGGCATGTTAAATATATGGACTATAATTAAAAAAACGAAACGCCATAATGATAATTATTGATCGAATTTTGCTTGTTTTATGGGCTGTGATGTTGGCCTTCTTTTGCGTTTCATGGTTGGGGACAACGCATATCTTATCAGAAATGTTTGCTGTTTCTTATATAAGCAATATTGCAGATTTTTTATTTTTCTTTTTGAGTGCTTTGTTTGCAGGAATATTGTGGTGGAAAATACCTCAACCCCTGTCTTTAAAAACGAAACTGGCAGCATTTTTGCCGCCAGTCCTTATTTTATTCTTCATTATTATATTTTAGTTGGATATTTCATCATCTGTAAATCCGACGAAGCAAATCAGTGAAATAAAAGAAGCAAGAAGCAAATAATAACCGATATAAGATGTATCGAAATGTTGCACCAGATATTCTGCAATATAAGGCGCGAGAGATGCTCCTATAATAGCAGATAAATTGAAAGTAATAGAAGAACCGGTATATCGAATTGCTGTTGGGTATGGTGAAGCCAAAACAGCACCAAGAGGACTGTATATCATTCCCATGAGAGACAAACCGATAACAGACATTGCAAGGACTCCTATAACTCCAGAATTTAAGAAATAAGGAATTGCGAAAGAATAAATACCGGTGATGATTGTAATCCAAATCATCAAAGTTCTACGTCTAATACGGTCAGCGAGTCTTCCCGTGATGACAGTAAAAATCCCACAAAAAATAGCACCGACAATTTCGATTTGAAGAGCTTGATGAAATGGCAATTGCAAATGGTTTGTTGAATAGCTTAGCAAATATGTAGTAACCAAGTAAAACAAAACAAAAGTTGCCATACCAGAAAATATTCCAAGAAATAGGATTCGTGGACATTTTAAAAAGACATCTATGATAGGAACTTTGACATGTTTTTTACTTTCAAGAGTTTTTTTGAATTGAACAGTTTCATTGATTGAAAGACGGACCCATAATCCTATAATCATAAAAACAACTGAAGCAATAAAAGGAATACGCCATCCCCAGGCTAAAAGTTCTTCACGATCAAGGAAATGCAGCAGACCCAAATAAACAGCAATAGATAAAAACAAACCTATTGAAACGCCTAATTGGGGGAACATTGCATACCAGCCGCGCTTTTCTGGAGGGGCATTTTCTGTAGCGAGCAAAACAGCTCCTCCCCATTCTCCTCCTAATCCAATTCCCTGTCCAATACGGCACAAGGTTAAGAGGAAAGGGGCAAACCACCCAGCTATTTCATAAGTAGGAAGAAAACCAATAATGACTGTTGAAAGACCCATTGTGAGAAGAGAAGCGATAAGTGTTGCTTTTCTTCCAATTTTATCTCCAAAATGTCCAAAAACAACTGATCCAAAAGGGCGGGCAAAAAAGGCTGCTCCAAATATTAGGAAAGATTGTAAAATGGCAATTTGATCATTTTGTGTTGGAAAAAACACATGAGGAAATATAAGAGCTGCGGCAGTGCCAAAGACATAAAAATCAAAGAATTCAATTGTTGGGCCAATAAGGCTTGCAAATAAAATCCGACGAGGGGAGTTTCTGTTGCTTGTAGCTTTCATTTCTGAGTTTATAGACATGAATAGAATGTCCCTTTCAGTATATGACAAATCAAATGACGAGTTAACTGACTATAACTATAGAAATTTCAAATCAGTGTCGAGTCAATATTATGACACTTCGTTATATATTAGAACAATGATTATGGGCTGATGAGTATGAATAAGTGCTCTATATATTATCCAAATTGAATAAGATAAAGACACTGCTTTAAATGCTGTAGAAGATGGCAATAGATGGCTATAAACGCAGCTCTCATTCACATTGCTGTGTCCTTTAAAGTTTAATGCCATTTTTATCTATTAAGGGATCAATCTTATTCGTAGATCAGTGTTTAGTGTCTCAAAATATTAAAAATATTTTTCATGGATGCAATTATAACACTTTTAAAGTGTATCTAAAAAATTAAATCTTTTAGTTGTGCATGCATTTTAAAACACATGGTGTATATTTGATCTGTCAAAGCTTAATCCATCGAATGCTTTGCTGTCTTAAAAGACATGAGGTTGAGCAATTACGTTGTGTTGTTTTGGTCTATGCACTTTTTTCTAAATGGGAGAATTTAAATTTAAAATTATGGAGTGTAAATAATGCAACGCAAATTGAAATTAAGTTTTTGTGCGTTAATGGTCAGTGGTTTTTTTGTCAAGATTGCGAGTGCATATGGAGTAGCTACACCAAGAGAAAAGTTATTAACACCAGTAAGTATCAGTGAACACCTAGAAGAGACAAGAAAGTTGTTATCGGAAGTGAGGGGACTAAAAGAAAAAAAGGGGGGATCAAAAAAGATAGAGAATAAACAGACAGCAGAAGGAAGTGATCTTTCAGAAGAGGAAAGGAAGAGATTAGAAAAGCTATTCTTTGAAGTACTCCCAAATTCAATAATAAGCGATGGTGCTACGATCTATATTACTAACCGTGACTCTGAAGGTTCTGAAATAAATAGCTTTAACTATAAAGATGCAGCTTATTCCATTAATAATACGGTTAGAGAAGGGGGAAAACTCTACATTGATGCAGCAAGTGTTAGCAGGGATACGACAATTGAGCATGGTGGGATTGAGTTTGTCCAAAACTTGAGCAGTTCGGAATATGCCGCTGTTAAAAAAGGGGGAAAACAAATTGTTGAGAGTGGTGCAAATGCAGAAGGGGCTCAAATCCATGGCGGTGAGCAGATTATTTTTGGTAAGGGGTTTCTTGGGGATGGTTTGTCGCGTGAAGATAAGGCAAGTAGTGCTTATGGCACTGAAATTCATGCTGCAGATGGAATGCTAGGAATACAAAGTGTCTATAGTGGGGGGATGGCTGTTGACACAAAGATTATGAAAGGTGGTGTCCAGAATCTTGATGGTAAAGAGAATTTTCATAACGGTTTCTCAGAAGATGCTGATACAGCCGATATAAAAGATGAAGATTTTACAATTAATGAGGGGGCTTTTGCACTGAGTACCGAACTTTTTAAAAATGGTATGCAGAATATCTTTGCAGGAGGGAATGCGAGCGAAGTTACTTTATACGATAGAGCTACTCAGAAGATATATGATTCTGGATACGTGGATAATCTAACAATTAATCATCAAGCACAATCATGGGTTTTTGCCGGTGCGATATTAGATAAGGATACAAATGTTAATGATTTTGGCAACCTCTATCTCTATGCTGGAAATGGTGAAGCTGTTACGGAAGTAGAAAATCTTAATTTAAATGGAGAAGATAGCAAACTATACATTATTGCGTCTGAAGATAACGGCAAAAAAACTGAGATTAATGTTAAGAATTTAAAAGGAAATGGGAGAGTTATTTTTACGTCTTTAGGGACTAATAAGCATTATTCACAGCTTAATATCGATGATCTTTCAGGTTCTTTACATTTCGATTTTAATGTCAATTTTGCCAAGCAGCTTAGTGATTATCTTGTGATTAAAAAAAGGGGCTCTGGTTCTCACACAATAAGTGTGGCTGATTCTGGGCGTGAAATTACAAATTCTTCTTACAAAAAGCTTAAATTAATTACTGATCGCAGCGGAAATGCCCATTTTACTCTGACAAACACTTTTGGTGAAAAAATCGGAACTGTTGATGCCGGAACCTATCGGTACAGTTTGCAACATAGAAACAATAAGGGTACTGGTAAAATTTGGTACTTAGATGCAAACCACACCATTGATGAGACAACTTCTCAAGTTTTTGATAGTGTATTGAAACCATATACTGGTTCATCAAGTGATTTACTTACAGAACTCACAATTGATCAAGGAACAACTGTTTCTATTGCAGATCCTAGCTTTGACACGAGTAGCAAGGAAGTTGATAGCAATGGAGAAACTTCAATTAGTATTACAGTTAAAGATGGTGGAAAGCTTTCCGTTTATAGCGGTGGTTTTAGCTTGTATACGACAATTCAAAGAGGTGGCACTGAGCTTATTAAAACACAGGGTCTTTCACAGGATACTATTGTTCATAAAGGTGGGCAACAAAAGGTTAAAGAGGGGGGAAAAGCTGAAGGGGCTAAAATTTACGGAGGTGAGCAATTTGTTTCAGGAAAGTCTGATATTAAAGGTGCGACGGTGAGGAGCAGCGCCTATGACACTATCGTTTCTGGTGAGAATGGAGTGCGAGGATATCAGAATGTGTATGGTGATGGAGAGGTTTTTAACACACAGATCATGGAAGGAGGGATACAAAATCTTTATGGAGAAGAGGATCTAGACGAGTATAGCAGTTTTGCCTTTGATACGAAGGTCTTTTCTGGTGGACAGCAACATGTTTTAGCGGGAGGAATCGCGATTGGCGTTCTTTTAGAAGGGACTGCTTTTCAGGCAATAGATTTAGGAGGTTATGTAAAAGATTTAACCGTTAAGGATCAAGCACAATCATGGTTACATGGTGGCGCAACATTGGAAGGAAAGACAACGGTTAATGATTCTGGACGGATTTATCTTTATGCTGGTGCAGAGCAATCTCGTACTGAAGTAGAAAAAATTGTCTTAAATGGCAGAGATACAAAATTGTACGCGATTGCCTCTAATATAGATGGTGAAAGTTCTTTGATTGAGAATCTGAGTGGGAATGGTCGTGTTATTTTTACTTCTACCGTGTTTAATCCACATTACTCTAAACTTGAGATCAATGATCTTTCAGGGAGTTTACATTTTAGGTTGCATACTAATTTTGCAGAACAGCGCGGTGATTATCTTCTGATAAAACAAGGATCAGGTAATCACACCATAAGTGTTATCGATTCTGGTGTTGAAATTACCAATTCTCCTCTACAAGATCAGAATTTAGTTTTGGAGCTTGATTTAATTCATGTTCAAAGCGGAAATGCGCATTTTACTCTGACAGATTTTTCTGGTGAAGAGACGAGTACGATTGATGGTGGAGCTTACATGTATGGCTTAAAGACAAAAGATGATAATGGGGGAAAGACTTGGTCTTTGGCTACATCACAAATAACTTCTGCTCCTGTAATTCCTTCACCTCATGTGGAGTCGCCTATAGATAAGCTTCCTGAAAAAGAAGAAAATATGACATCGTCAAAAGATTTTAGTATCTCTGATGTAATTCATTACAGCATTGGGGAAGGAGGAGGAATTCTACAAAGCTCTTGGCTCGGTGATGATAACGTAGTTTATGTCTCTGATGATGGAGAGCAAGGTGTTCTTAAGAAGTCTATTAATAATACAATTCAGGGATCAGGAAGACTTTATGTTGAAGCTGGTGGTTTCAGTAAAAATACAACCATTGAAAATGGTGGTGTTGAGATTGTAGGGGAACAAGGGATTTCAGAATTTACGATTATTTACGAGGATGGAAAACAAAGAGTGGAGGGAGGAGGAACCGCATTGAGAGCTGAAATTTATGGTGGGGAGCAGCTTGTTTTCGGAGATGGTTATGTAAATGGTGGAATTGTGGGGAGCAGCGCTTATAACACGATACTGTATGGTCAAGGTGATACGCCAGGACAGCAGAATGTATATGATGATGGGATGGCTGTGGGAACAAAAGTGATGAGTGGAGGAATACAAACTCTTGCTAAATGGTTTCCTAATGATGATAACTTTGCAGAAAAAGCCGGCGGTTTAGCTGTAAATGCTGAAATCTTTTCAGAGGGTGTGCAGCGTGTTTTAGCAGGAGGTGAAGCAAATACAGTCATTTTACGCACTGGTGGTGTTCAAGAAGTCTATGCAGGTGGAATTGTAAAGAATCTAACGATTGAAGGTAATGCTAATTCATGGATTTCTCCTGGTGCAATATTAGGAGGAGAAATAAAAGTTCAGGATTTTGGTGGGCTCCATCTTGATGCTGGAGATAATGGTCAACAAACTATAGTAGAAAACATTGAATTAAACGGAGAAGACGCTCAATTATACTCCGTTGCTCGTGGGTTTGACGATAAAAGTACACGCATTCAGCAGTTAAGCGGTGTAGGAAAAGTCATTTTTACTTCTTCTGAAGATGATTTATATTACTCTCAGCTTTATATTGATAATCTAGCAGGGAGTCTACATTTTGACCTTAATGTTAGCCTTGCAGAAGGAAAAGGTGATTACCTCTTTATTGAGAATGGGAGTGGTTTTCATACAATAAGTGTCGTAGATTCTGGTATTGAAATTGTTGATCCTTCTTCAACAGAACTTGATTTAATTTTTGATCAAAGTGGAGGAGCACATTTTACCCTGAGAAGCTTTTCTGGTGCAAATGTTAAAACTATTGATGGCGGAACCTATACGTATGGTTTAAAACAGAGAATTGATGAGGGTGGGGGCGAAAAAGTTTGGTATTTATCTGCAGCATTTATTGATAATGTTTCATTTCTCAACAGTTTACCACGTAGTAGAAGCAGATCTGTGCGGCATTTAAATCAAAATCAATCGGTTTCTTCTCTTTCAACGATTGCAGCACCACAAGCGCATGTTATAAAATTGCCACGTCGAAGAGAGAACTGCCAAAACTTAAGGCAAAAATCTCAGGCTTCTGTATCTCCAACTGTTTTCTCTCTTGGAAGTCACGTTATTGAAGTTTTAGGTTCAGGAAGTTCTCATCCTCTTTCTGATGAAAAACAACAAACTGCTGTTTCAACCTCTTCTCAATCTTTAGCCGATCAAATGATTTTACGTCCAGTTCATAAAGAACAACCTTTGCCACAATTTAGTGAGAAACTTTCAGTTTCTCACTTTTTGACCACTCCCTCTACAGATGCGGTATTGTCTATGTCTGTGGCTCCAGTGATGGTTTTTCACAATGAAATGCAAACCGTACGTGCGGGAAGAGGAGTTCTAGATAAAAGTAAAAAGAATGCAGCTTTATGGACTTATGCGATTAAATCTAAAGAGAGCATTGCGACAGAGCATATAGATTTTAAACTGGATCAGACCGGTATCGTTTTGGGGATCAATGGTTTAGGCGAGTGGGAAAATGGAGAGTTTTATATAGGTGGTTTTGGCAGTTATGATCGTGCCCGTGTTGCGCATGCACGGGGG